>CAJADV010000179.1 GCA_903938575.1 uncultured Gammaproteobacteria bacterium | reverse complement strand
CTCGTGATCGAGATGCGCTCCAACCGCATCGATGCCGAGGCGCTGATGTCGCACCTCTTCGCGAGCACTGACCTCGAGCGTACCTACCGCGTCAACATGAACGTGATCGGGCTGGACGGCCGCCCGGGCGTGCGCGATCTCGCGCGAATGCTCGGCGAGTGGCTGCGCTTCCGCCGTGACACGGTCCGCCGTCGCCTGCAGCACCGGCTTGAGCAGGTGCAGCGACGCCTTCATATCCTCGATGCGCTGCTGATCGCCTTCCTCAACATCGATGAAGTGATCGCGATCATCCGCTACGAGGACAAGCCGAAGGCCGTGCTGATTGCGCGCTTCACGCTCTCCGACGACCAGGCCGAGGCCATTCTCGAACTGAAGCTCCGCCACCTCGCCAAGCTCGAGGAAATGAAAATCCGCGGCGAGCAGGAAGAACTCGCCAAAGAGCGCGACACGCTCGAGCAGACGCTGGGTTCCGAGGCCCGCATGAAGACCCTGCTGCGGAAAGAATTGCTTGCCGCAGCCGAGGAGTTCGGCGACGAGCGACGTTCCCCGATCGTGAGCCGGCCGGAAGCCCGCGCCTACAGCGAGACTGAGCTGGTGAGCGCCGAACCCGTGACGGTGGTGCTGTCTGGCAAGGGCTGGATACGCGCTGCCAAGGGTCTCGACATCGACCCCGAAAAGCTTGGCTACAAGGCCGGCGACGCCTTTCTATGCGCCGTTCAGGGGCGCTCCAATCAGTCCGTGATCCTGCTCGACTCGACCGGCCGCACCTACTCGCTGGCGGCACATGCGCTGCCCTCGGCCCGTGGCCAGGGCGAGCCGCTTACCGGGCGCATCAACCCCCCCTCGGGTGCGACTTTCGTCGGCGCCTTGATGGGCGAGGACAGCGCCTGCTGTCTGCTCTCGACGGATGCGGGCTATGGCTTCGTCGCCAGGTTCGAAGACCTCCACGCCAAGAATCGCGCGGGCAAGGTGGTGTTGTCGGTGCCCGAGGGCGCGCAGGTGCTCGCGCCGGTGCGTATCGCCGATCCGGCCGTCGACTGGCTGGTAGCGGTGAGCAACGAAGGACGGATGCTGGTGTTCCCCGTCGCCGAACTGCCGCAGCTCTCCCGTGGCAAGGGCAACAAGATTCTCGGTATCCCGACCGCGCAGCTGAAGACCCGCGAGGAATTCATGCTGGGTGCGGCGGTGTTGGGGCTGAAGGATGAGCTCCTGATCCACAGCGGCAAGCGCTTCCTGCGGCTGAAGCGCGGCGACCTCGAGCACTACCTCAGCGAGCGCGGTCGTCGCGGCAACAAGCTGCCGCGCGGATTCCAGAAAGTCGACCGTCTAGAGCCGGTGCAGGGCTGAGGGCATCGATGAGCGCCATCACGCTGATCACCATCAGCGGGCAGGATCGCCCCGGCATTACCGCCATGGTCACGGGGGTGCTGGCGCGCCACGGCAGCAACGTGCTCGATATCGGGCAGGCGGTGATCCACGAGCAGCTCACCCTCGGGCTGCTGGTCGAACTTCCCGACGACCACGAGAACTCGCTCGCGCTTGCCGAGATCCGCGAGCGGGCCTCGGCCATGGGCCTCGCGGTGCGCTTGAGCCCGGTCGGCGCGCAGAGTTACCGCGAGTGGGCTGCGGGGCAGGGCAGCACACGTCACATCGTCACATTGCTGTCGCGACGCATCCGCGGTGAGGAGATCGCGCGCCTGAGCGAAGTGGTGGCTCGTCACGGGCTTTCGATCGACAAGATCACGCGGCTCTCCGGGCGTGTCTCGCTCGATGCGGCTGATGCCACTGACAAGGCCTGCGTCGAGCTCTCGGTGCGCGGCGAGTTCCCTGACCCCGAGGCTGCCCGTCGGGAGTTTCTGGCGCTGGCGGCATCGCTGGGCGTGGACATCGCCTGCCAGCGTGACAGCATGTTCCGCCGCAACCGCCGGCTGGTTGCCTTCGATATGGATTCCACGCTGATAGAGGCCGAGGTCATCGACGAGCTGGCGCGCCACGCGGGCGTGGGCACTGAAGTGGCAGCGATCACCGAGAGCGCGATGCGCGGCGAGATCGACTTCGCCCAGAGTTTCCGCAAGCGAGTTGCCTTGCTGGAAGGCCTGGACGAGGGTGTGCTCGAGGAAGTGGCGCAGGCGCTGCGCCTCACCGAGGGCGCGGAGAAACTGCTTGCGGCGCTGCGCCGCATGGGCTTGCGCACGGCGATCATTTCCGGGGGCTTCGGGTACTTCGGACGCAAGGTGCAGCAGCGGCTCGGCATCGACTACGTCTTTGCCAATGAACTCGATATCGAGGATGGGCGCGTCACCGGGCGTGTGCGTGGCCCAGTCGTCGATGGTGCCCGCAAGGCCGAGTTGCTGCGCGAGCTCGCGCAACGCGAGGGCATCTCGCTCGAGCAGGTGATCGCGGTGGGCGATGGCGCCAACGATCTGCCGATGCTCTCCATCGCAGGACTTGGCATTGCTTTCCGCGCCAAACCCATCGTGAAAGCCTCGGCGCAGCACGCCATCAGCACGCTCGGGCTGGACGGAATTCTCTATTTGCTGGGAATCAGTGACCGCGAGCTGGCCACCCTCTGAGCGCTTCCCTACTGGCCGGTCGGTCAATCAGGCGAGGTCGGTGAAGTCGTAGCGCATGTCTGGTTGCGGCGGCTGCAGGTAGCTGCCCTGAATGTAGTTAACCCCGACCTGCCACAGCACGGCCAGCATGCCCGCGCTCTCGACCTCAGGCATGATCGAGGCGATCTGCTCGTGATGCATGGCTTCCACCAGCGGTTTCAGCAGTGTGTTCGTGCTGTCGGCGTCCTTCAGTGCCGCCGCCATCGCGCCGTCGAGGCGTGCCAGCTGGGGTTTGAGGTGAATCAGATCCGCCACCGGGTTGTTGGCGCTGTGCACTTCGCTCACGCACAGTTGCGCGCCCAGCGCATGCACCCGCTCTGCCAGATGCCGCGCCTCGCCTAGGTTGGCGGCAACGTCCGGGTGCGACACCCGTACGACCAGCGTTTCGGCCGACAGGCTGGCGCCGTGCAGCGCGAGCGCCAGCCACTGTGCGAATTCGGGATCACGCAGTGCCTGCACGCCGACGGGCACCAGAAGCCGCGTCTGCGGGTGGCGCTCCAGCTGCAACGCCAGCTTCTTCAGCACTTCGATGAACACCCACTTGTCGAGCTCCAGCGAGGCCTCCGCCAAACCCGCGGCTGCCAGCCAGTCGTTGGCACATTGGTTGTCCTGCGTGCGGCGGACCTGCACCTCGTAGTGTTCGGTGCTGTCGCCGCGCAGGCTGACGATGGGCTGGAACAGGATGCGGAAGCCGCCCTCACGGATTTCCGGCGCCAGCGAGGTACCTGAAGACGCCGCGGCGGCGCCAGGCGCCGCGATCAGCTGCACGCGCTCGGGATCGCTGCCACGCAACGACATCGCACGCTCCATAACGGCGGCGAGCGCCGACCAGCCGCGGTCGACTGCGGTCTGGGCGCCGTCGCGGGCCACGAGCTCCAGGGGAAGCGCCACGGCGCATGCCGTGCAGCTCACGCTCTGGCTGCCCACTGCGTGCACGCGCTCGGATACCTGCAGGATGATCTGGCTCGCCAGGTCGATCGCCTGCGAGCGGTCCAGTGCTGGCCCGGTCACCGCCAATACCGCATCGCCTATCCGGAGCGGAGCCGAGGCCAGGCCGTTAGACGATTGAACGAGCGCACCCAGCCCCTCGATCAGGCGGTTGGCGGCATTCACGCCCAGCGTGCGGCAATGCAGTGCATAGCCGTCGATGCCGACCAGCAGGATGAACCCGCTCTCCTGACCTGACAGGGCGCCCAGCAGTGCCTCGATGCCGCCGGGGCCTGCGTTGCCGATTACGGCCGGCGTACTTGCCCGAACCAGCACCTGCATGCAGGGTTCGCCCTCGAAGTGCGCCGTCGACAGCACCAGCTGCCCGGCGAACTCGCTGGCGTCGGTACGCAGGCCGGTGAAATCGATAGAGGTCTGCTCCTCGGGATGCTTGCCGTAACGTTTGAGGGCAGCCTTGAAATCTTTTTGTCGGGAGCCCGCGATCAGGTCGATCAGCGGGACCGAGGTGAGCTCTTCAGCACCAGCGAAGCCATAGAGGCTTGCATAGAGCGCGTTCGCCTGCACGTGCATGCCGTCTACGACGTAGGCGATGGCGTCCTGCGAGGCGGCGAGAAGTAGTTCTGCCCGCCTTGCGGTCTCGGCGTACTGCACCCGCAGCCTTGCCAGTTCCCGGTGCTCGCGCAGCCCCGTTGCCTCCCGGAGGGCTGCACGCAGAAGGCGCTCGGATTCGTCATGCCCCATGACTTCGCGGGCGCCCTGACGCAGGCAGCCAAGGGCTGCATCGCTGCGGGTATCGGCGCTGCACACCAGACAGGGGAGATCGCTGTCACGCTCGGCAAGCAGCGTCAGCGCCTCGGCGGGAGTCAGCTCCGGATGGCGATCATCGGCGATCAGCACGTCCCACTGCGCATCGCGCAGCAGCTCGCCCAGATCCCGCAGCGAGCTCACCCGGTGCGCTCGCGTCGTGTGACCCGCTTCCCGGAACAAACCCAGCACGGCTTCGAGTCCGGTTTGGGACTCGCAGCTCACCAGCAGGTTGATATTCTCGGGTAGCCGCATCCGTTTTGCCTTGATGCGCCCGGAGGGGGGCGCGTCGATCTATTGTAGAAGAGCCCCGAGCGGCTTGGCCACCCGCGAGGCTGCCAATCCCCAAGGCATCGGGTATCATTCGGGGCCCTTTAGCGGCCCCATGCAGGGACACCAATGGCTACTTACTCTTCCAACGAATGGAAATCCGGTCTTAAGGTCATCCTCGAGGGCGATCCCTGCTCCATCCTGGAGAACGAGTACGTAAAGCCCGGCAAGGGCCAGGCCTTCAACCGCGTGAAGCTGCGCAACCTGAAGACCGGCCGTGTGTGGGAGCGCACCTTCAAGTCCGGCGACTCCCTTGAAGGAGCCGACGCCGTCGACAAGGAATTGCAGTACCTCTACAACGACGGGCAATTCTGGCACTTCATGGACGCGGAAAGCTTCGAGCAGTACCAGACCGGCAATGACGTGGTTGGCAACGCCGGCCAGTGGCTGAAAGAGAACGAGAGCTGCACGATCACCCTGTGGAACGATGCCCCCATCACGGTGAACCCGCCTAACTTCGTCGAGCTCGAGATCGCCGAGACCGATCCGGGACTGCGTGGCGACACCGCCACCGGCGGCACCAAGCCGGCCAAGCTCTCCACCGGCGCGATGGTGCGCGTCCCCCTGTTTCTCGATGTCGGCGACGTGGTCCGTGTGGACACCCGCACCGGCGAGTACATGAACCGCGTGCGTAACTGAGCGGGACGCCTTGAGGGGCGCCCCGACTTTCCGCCCCGTGCACCGACAGGCAGAACACTGGGCCCCTTCGGCTTCCCTCGAGACGCTCAGGGCCCGAGCGGGCCTCGTCACCCGCATCCGCGCCTTCCTCGCGGCCCGCGGAGTGCTCGAGGTCGAGACACCCCAGCTCGCTCCCGTCACGGCCACCGATCCCCTGCTGGACAGCGTGCCCGCCCAGCCCTTCCGGGACGGCCGCGACTGGTTCCTGCAGACCAGCCCCGAATTTGCCATGAAACGTCTGCTGGCCGCCGGCAGCGGGCCGATCTATCAACTCGGTAAATGCTTCAGGCGCGGCGAGGAAGGCCCGCGACACAACCCTGAATTCACCATGCTTGAGTGGTACCGGCCCGGCTTTGATCTCGAGGCCCTGATCGCCGAGGTGGGGGAGTTGATCGCCGTTGCTGTGCCCGGGTTGCCGCTGCGCCGTGACAGCTATCGCTCGTTGTTTGCGCAGCATGCCGGCATCGACCCCTTTCGCGATTCCGATTCGCGCCTGCGCGAATCAGCTGCGGGTCTTGCGCCGGATGCGGCGGACTGGGATCGGGACGCGCTGCTCGATCTGCTGTTTTCGGCACGGGTGGAGCCACATCTTGGCGATGGCTGCCTGCATGTGGTGACAGATTTTCCGGCCAGTCAGGCCGCGCTTGCCCGTACGCGCCTTGATATGCAGGGCGATCGCGTTGCCGCGCGTTTCGAGGTGTTCATCCGGGGTCTGGAGATCGCCAATGGCTACGATGAACTCTGCGATCCGCAGGAACTGCGCCGTCGGTTTGCAGCCGATAACGCCGAGCGCTTGCGCCGCGGCCTGCTGCCCGTGCCGTCCGATGAGCGCTTGCTGGCGGCCATGACGCAGGGACTTCCCGACTGTGCTGGCGTGGCGCTCGGCGTTGATCGGCTGCTGATGGTGGCTCTCGGAAAGACACGGATCGACGAGGTCATGGCCTTCACGGCGGAGCGGGCTTGAGGGCGTGCCGCGCCTGTTCTCAGGCGGATTTCCAGCCCCCGATGCGCTGCCCCATGCGCAGCGGCGAAGCAGCCACCACCTGATCGTCCCAGGCTGAGACGCCCCGCGGCAGCAGTAAAATCACGGTTGATCCCAGCTGGAAACGGCCCATCTCCGCGCCCTTGGCCAGCGTGCGTGCCGATGCGTCGGACTCCAGATCCATCGACAGCACGGTGCGGCCCGCGGGTGTGACGGGTCCGGTCCAGACTGTCTCTATGCCTGCCACCACCATCGCCCCTACCAGCACCATCGCCATGGGGCCGTGGGCTGTCTCGAAGCGGCACACCAGGCGCTCGTTCCGAGCGAACAACCCCGGCACCGACTCCGCCGTTACTCCATTTACCGAGAACAAACGGCCTGGCACATAGCGCAGCGCGGTGAGCCGCGCCTCGCAGGGCATGTGCACGCGGTGGTAATCCCGCGGCGACAGATAGATGGTGGCGAAGCTGCCACCCTCAAAGTCCGCGGCCTCGGCGTGGTTGGCCAGCAGCTCGGCAACGCTGTAGGAGCGCCCCTTGGCTTGCAGGATGCGACCGGCGCTGATGTCACCTGCCTGGCTCACGGCACCGTCTGCGGGCGAGACGATGGCCCCCGCCGTCATGTCCACCGGTCGGGCGCCCTCGCGCAGTGCCCGCGTGAAGAAGGCATTGAAATTGGCGTAGGCGCGTGGATCCGGCTCTGCCGCCTCGCGCATGTCGACCCCGAATGCCGTGATGAACCGCGTGATCAGCCAGTTCTTCAGGAAAGTGAGGCGGCTGCTGGCCAGCGCCCCTGTCAGTCGCGAGAGTGTGTGCTGTGGAAGCAGGTGCTGGAGGAGCACAAAGGCCTTGTCGCGCGCCGGGCTCATTCGGGTTCTCCGAGTATCTGCAGGTAGCTGCGGTAGCGTGCCTCGCCCACCTGGCCGGCTGTAACCGCTGCGCGCAGTTCGCAGTCTGGCTCCTCGCCATGGCGGCAGTCGCTGAAGCGGCAACGACCCAGAAAGGGACGAAATTCGCGGAATCCCGAGGCGAGCCGCGTGGGCTCGAGGAACGCGAGGCTGAACTCGCGGATTCCCGGCGAGTCGATCAGCTCGCCACCCTGCGGCAAGTGATAGAGGCAGGCCGCGGTCGTTGTGTGGCGCCCCTTGGACGCCGCCTCGGATAGCTCGCCGATGCGCAACTTCTCGTGCGGCAGCAGGGCCGCGATCAGCGAGGACTTGCCCACACCCGACTGCCCGACGAACGCGGTGGTGTGCCCTGCCAGTGCTTCGCGCAGCGCCTCGAGCCCTCCGGTATCACGCGCCGAGGCGAGCAGGATGGGGTAGCCGATTCTCTCGTAACCGCGCAGCAACGCGCGTATGTCGGCTGCGTGCCCACCCAGATCGGTCTTGTTCAGCAGGATGATCGCCTCGATGCCCGCATCCTCTGCCGCGGCAAGGTAGCGGTCGAGCAGATTCGGGTGCGGCGGCGGCTCCACGGCGAGCACCACCACCAGGCGGTCCAGGTTGGCGGCAACCGCGCGCATGCGGCCAAGGGCGTCGGGTCGCTGCAGCGCGCTCGTGCGCTCCTGCCGCGCCAGCACCACGCCGCCGTCGCCTTCGACCCGCCAGGCGATCCGGTCGCCGGCCACCAGGGAGTCGATATTCGCGCGGATATGGCAGCGCGTGATCAGGCCGGGTTCGATCTGATCCTCGACGTCGGCCTGTTTGCCGAAGCGCGATATGACCAGGCCAGCACGCGCTTCACTACCCTCGTGACCAGCGCCGGCAAGTGCATCGTCCACCCGCTGCCGCTGCAGGCGGTTTACGCGACGGGCCTGGTTCTGGCTCAGGCGGCGGCCGGACATGGCGCGGACGCTGGCAGGGAATCGGAGGGTTTTTTCGGCACGTGCTCGGGGCTTTGCTAGACTGCGGCAGGGGGCATCAAGCCCCGGTGTGCGAGGAGTCTAGCATGGCACTGCGGGATACCCTGGTCTGGATCGATCTCGAGATGACAGGTCTCGACCCCGATCGCGACCGTATTCTCGAAATCGCCACTATCGTCACGGACAGCGCGCTCAATGTGCTCGCCGAGGGGCCGGTGTTCGCCATTCACCAGCCCGAACCGGTGCTGGGCCTCATGGACGAGTGGAACCGTTCCCACCATGGCAGCTCGGGGCTCGTCGAGCGCGTGCGTGCCAGCGACGTCGACGAGGCGCAAGCCGAGCGCCAGACACTGGCGTTCCTCGCCCAGTGGTCCGAGCCCGGCAGCTCGCCGATGTGCGGCAACAGCATAGGGCAGGACCGCCGCTTCCTTGCACGCCACATGCGCGCGCTGGAGATCTTCTTTCACTACCGCAATATCGATGTCAGCACCGTCAAGGAGTTGGCCCGGCGCTGGCGCCCGGACGTCCTCGCCGGCGTGAAAAAGGAAGGCGCCCACCTCGCGCTGGACGATATCCGCGAGTCCATCGCCGAGCTGCGTCACTACCGCGACGCGTTTTTTCGCCTCGAGTCCTGAAGCCTCTCCCACGCCCAGCGGACGTGCTCGCGCACCAGTTCCTCCGGGTGTTCCAGCCGCTGTGAGAGTGCCTCCAGGACGTCGTCCGTGGCCGGGCCATTGCCCAGCGCCACGGCGAGATTGCGCAGCCACCGTGCGTGGCCCAGGCGGTAGAGCGGGGAGCCGGCGGCACGTGAGCCGAAGTCCTCTGCGCTCCAGCCGAACAGTTCCACCAGTGCGCTGTCATCGAGCCGGTGGCGTGGCACGAAGTCCGCCTCGCGGCTCGGCTGCGCGAAGCGGTTCCACGGGCACACCAATTGACAGTCGTCGCAGCCGAACACGCGGTTGCCGATCGGCGCGCGCATCTCCTCGGGGATCGGGCCCTTCAGCTCTATCGTGAGGTAGGAGATGCAGCGGCGCGCATCGAGCTGCCAGGGTCCGGTGAAAGCCTGCGTCGGGCAGACCTCGAGGCAGGCGCTGCAACTGCCGCAGTGCGTGGCGTCGAAAGGGGGATCCACCGGCAAGGCGAGGTCGGTGTAGATCTCGCCCAAGAAAAACCATGAGCCTGCCTTGGGGTGGATGAGCAGCGTGTTCTTGCCGATCCAGCCGAGGCCTGCCTTTTGTGCGATGCCGCGCTCGAGCACCGGCGCGCTGTCGACGAAGGGGCGCGTCGCCGCGTCCGGGCGCGCGGCGCGGATGCGACCTGCCAGTTCGGCCAGGCGGTTGCGGAATACCCGGTGATAGTCGCGACCGAGCGCGTAGCGCGCGATGTACCCGCGCGTGTCATCCTCAAGCACG
>CAJADV010000178.1 GCA_903938575.1 uncultured Gammaproteobacteria bacterium | reverse complement strand
GTGACGGTGGAGAGCCGCCCGAAGATCAGCGCGCTGCTCGAAGAGGCCATTGCAGGCACCCCCGGACGCCCGCGTCAGATCAACCATCCCTCGCCAAGCGGCGGCGACCTGCCGGGCACCTACACCGCGGTGCAACTGCCGGAAGGTACGCCGGGTCGGGTTGTCGCGTTCGGCCGCGACATGCGCCGGGCAGCGATACTCCAGCAACGCATGATCAATGCCCAGCAGGCCATGGAGCGCGATTACTGGCGCCTGCGCGACACCGAGGCCCGCTGCCGGTTGCTGTTCCAGATGGGCACCGACGCGATGCTGATCATCGATGCCGCGACCCAAAAAATCACCGAAGCCAACCCCGCCGCCATGGAGCTGTTTGGCGCCACCACGGCCACGCTGGTTGGCAGCGTCTTCCCGCTCGGCTTTGACGCCGCAGGCCTGCAGGCAGCCCAATCCCAGCTGACACAGGCCCGCGCCGGGCGCGCTGGCGGCGATGTGCAGGTGCATCTGGCGCGAGGCGACGGCGAGGTCTCGCTGGCCGCCTCGATGTTCCGGCAGGACAACACCTCGATGTGCGCGCTGCGGCTCACACGGATCTTGGCGGCCGATGTGCCTGCCACGCCCGAAGCCGCCGCGGCGGCAACACTGGCCAAGGTGCAGTTGCGTTTGTCCCAGGCCCTGCCCGACTGCCTGGTGCTCACCGATATGGAGGGAGCAATCCAGTGGTGCAATGCCGCCTTCGGCATGCTCGCCCAACTGCCCGATGCCGATCAGGCCCGAGGCCAGTCACTGGGGCGCTGGCTGGGACGCACCGGCGTGGATATGAGCGTTCTGGTGGCGAACCTGCGCCAGCGGGGCGCATTGCGGCTTTTCGGTACCACGCTGCGCGGCGAACAGGGAGCGCTCGCGGAGGTGGAGATCTCGGCGGTACTGCTCACCCACGCCAGCCAGACCTTCCTCGGCTTTGCCATCCGCGACATCGAGCGTCGCATCGCCACCGATACACGGCGCTCGCGCGAACTGCCACAGTCCGTAGGTCATCTGACCGAGCTGGTCGGGCGGGTACCGATCAAGGAGATCGTGGGCGAGACCACGGATGTCATCGAGCAACTCTGCATCGAGGCCGCACTGGGCCTCACGCAGGACAACCGTGCCGCCGCCGCCGAGTTGCTCGGCCTGTCGCGACAGAGCCTGTACGTGAAGATGCGCCGCTTCGGACTCGGCGACCTGATGAGTGAGAGCGGATCCTGAGCCCTGCGGGCTGCCCTCACAGGCAACCCGCGAAGCCCGGTACTTTCGATCAGCCCATGCGGTGCAGGGCGCAGAGCTTGTTGCCGTCGGGGTCGCGCAGGTAGGCCAGATACATCTTGCCCATGCCACCCTCGCGCACGCCGGGCGGGTCTTCGCAGGTGGCGCCGCCGTTGGCAACACCAGCGGCATGCCAGGCGTCGGCCTGTGCCGGCGAGCTGCAGGCAAAACCCACCGTCGCGCCATTGCCTGCGGTGGCAGGTTGTCCGTCGATCGGCAGCGAGACCGAAAAAATCCCCGTCGGCGCGATGTAGAAAATACGGCTGCCATCGACCACCGCGGGGGCTATCCCCACGGCGCCCAGCACGGCGTCATAGAAGGTCTTGGCTTTGTCGAGGTCGTTGGTGCCGACCATGATGTGGGAAAACATCTGAATGCTCCTTGGTTGATGAATCACGGCGAGCAGGGCAACACGCGCCCCTGCCCGAGTCCGGACCCGATTGTGATCCCGGGATGCGACGTGAAACAAGCCATGTCATCACTGTCATCTCAGCGGATGCGGTATTCATCCGGTGCAGGCTCGCGGGTCCAGGCCCAGTAGTCGAGGAGCTTCCACGGCGAGAGCACCGTGACCTTGCCACGGCTGTTACGGTACCAACTGCTCTTTACCGCCGGGTGCGACCAGATGGTTCGCGCGAGCGTGTCCTCCAACTCCCGCGCGTATGCAGCGCTGACCTCGGCGCCTACCTCGATGCCCTGCGCGCCGCGTTCCAGCAACAAACGCAGACAGCCCATGATGTACCGCGTCTGGCACTCGGCATGGAAAATCAGGCTGCCGCTCGCCGCGAGATTGGTGCCCGGGCCGTACATCACGAAGAAATTGGGAAAGCCGGGCACGGCGATGCCCAGATAGGCTTCGGGGTCATCGCCCCAGCGATCGGCCAGGCGTATGCCGTCGCGGCCGATGATCTCCATCGGCCAGAGGAAGCGGCTGGCATGAAAGCCGGTGGCAAAGATCACCACATCGGCATCGACGTGGCGGTCACTCGCCGTGGAGAGCCCGGTGGCATCCATGGACGCCACCGGCTCGTCGATCAGCTCGACATGGGGCTGACGCAACGTCTGCAGCCAGGAGCCGTTGTCCTGCAGCGTGCGCTTGGCGAGCGGCGGAAAGCGGGGCAGCACACGCTGGAACAGGGCCTCGTCATCGCCGCACTGGTCCTTGATCCAGGCGCTGAAAAACTCGCGCGTGAAGTCATTGATCGCGTTGGCGGAGCGGTCCTGGTGCGGCCACTCGGGGTCAATGAAGGTGCCGGCCCACTGACCATCGGTGGCGGGCCAGAACAGCAGGAACCGGTACCAGCGTCCGTAGTAGGGCAGGTGGCGGAAACACCACCGGGCGCCCTCACCGAGCGCGCGGTGGTAGTCGGGGTTGGGAAACATCCACTGCGGCGAGCGCTGGAATACCGTCACCTGCGCTGCGGTCTTCGCGATCTCGGGCACGATCTGGAAGGCGCTGGCGCCGGTGCCCACCACCGCCACGCGCTTGCCCGCGAGATCCACGCTCGGGTCCCAGCGGGCCGAATGGAAAGCAGGGCCGGCGAAATCACCGATGCCGGCGATATCGGGCATCCTGGGCCGGTTCAACTGGCCCACGCTGCTGATCAGCGCACGCGCCGAGAGCGTCTGCTCGCTGCCGTCCTTCGCGCGCAGGCGCAG
>CAJADV010000177.1 GCA_903938575.1 uncultured Gammaproteobacteria bacterium | reverse complement strand
GCAGACACGCGTGTTCTCGACCAGCGTGACGGGGCGAAAGCGCATGTCGATGTCGTAGCGCACGCGTGACTCGGCTTTGTCCGAGCCGCGCTCGAGGTCGATGGTCAGCGCGCGGAAGTAAGCGCCGATCTCCTCCGAGGTCATGCCCACCAGCGCCGAGCCCACGCCGAACACGGAGGCGCCGGCATCGCGGAAGGCGCGCACGTCCTCGGCGCTGCTGATGCCGCCGCAGCCGATCACCGGAGCCTCGCAGGCGGCGGCGATCTCGCGCACGCACTTCAGCGCGATGGGCAGCATGCCCTTGCCGGAGATGCCGCCCATGCCGTTGCTGAGCACCGGCTTGCCGTGCGAGGAGGTGTAGCCGGGGCCCACGGTGTTGATGGCGCAGATGCCGTCGGCGCCGCCTTCCATGGCCGCGCGGGCGATGGCGGCGATATCAGGCGTGTTGGGTGTGAGCTTGGGGATCACGGGGATGTTCACCACGGATTTCACGGCGCGGGTGATGGCGCGCACGAGGTCCGGGTCCTGGCCCATGGCCATGCCATAGCCCTTGGCGTGGGGACAGGAGAGGTTCAGTTCCAGTCCGTCTGCAAACGGCGCAAGGATGCGCGCCACCGCCACGAATTCCTCGATGCTGCCGCCGAAGATCGAGGCCAGCAGGAAGCGGTCTGCGGGGACGCGGAGCTGGGCCAGGGCCTCGGCCGATCGCTCGGCGCCCGGGTTGGTAAGACCCACCGCGTTCACGAAGCAGCCCGGCGCGTACTGACTCAAGACGGGCTCGCGGTTACCGCTGCGCGGGGCGAGCCCGATGCTCTTGGTGGTGAGCACGCCCACCTCGGGCACGTGGTCAAAGAAATACTGAATGATCGAGGGCGCGCAGGTCACGATGCCCGAGGGGATCGTGAAGGGGCCGGAGAGCTGCTTGCCGAAAAATTCGATGGTCACGGCCGGAAGTCCTGGTCGAGCGGCGGGATGCGGGGACGGGCCGGAGTATAACGGCATTTGACCCCGTCGCCCCGCAGGAACAGCGGCCCGCAGAAACGGTGCCGGGATCCGTATCAGGCCTTCTTCACGAACATCGATTTCAGCTGCATCGGGCCGATCCCCTCGACCTTGCAGTCGATGTCGTGATCGCCCTCCACCAGGCGGATGTTGCGCACCTTGGTGCCGACCTTGATCACCGACGAGCTGCCCTTGACCTTCAGGTCCTTGATCACCGTGACGGTGTCGCCGTCCTGCAGCACATTGCCCACCGCGTCGCGGACACTGCGCGCCACATCCTCCGCGGCCGCCGCACCCGCGCGCCATTCGTGCGCGCACTCCGGGCACACGAAGCCACCGCGGTCCTCGTAGGTGTAGCCCGATTTGCAGGCGGGGCAGTCGGGCAGTGTGCTCATATGGCGTCCTCAGGGTGCGGGCAAGGGCAGGTCGCTGCTGCTGCGCAGGCGCACGGCCGTGAGCTGCGTGCCGCTCGCCTGGAACAGTTGCCCGGTGGTGTCATCGATCAGCAGATCCGGTTCCGCGTACGGCAGGGCGAACAGCCGCCCGGTGCGGCCGGTATCGAGCTCGACCATGGCGATCGCCGGGAGACGCGAGTCCTCGGCCTGGGTCACGAAGTACAGGTAAGCACCACTCAGGCGCGCCACCGTGCGTGACTCCCCGGAGCCATCGGCCCGGTAGCTCAGGCGTCGGCCGCTGCGGCCGGTGAACTTGCCCACCAGGCGTTTGCTGCTGATCAGTTTCAGGTTGATGCTGCCCGATGCGAGCTGGATCCCGGGCGCGGTGGGAACCAGTCCGCTGGTGTAGGCCACCACGGTCGAGGTGAAGCGCAGCACATCGCCCGAGAAGCCCAGCAGTCCGGTTGCAAAGCGCTCCCAGCCGCCCGGCCCCGGTGGTTCGTAGCGTACGCGCCAGAGCACCTCGAGGCTCAGCGGGTCGATGGCGCAGGCCTCGCTCTCGTTTGCCAGCACGATCTGGCCGCGATCATTCAGGGCGGCGATCACGGGCGGCGCGTCGAAGCCGTGCTCGACCTCCGCCACGCGCGCGCCATCGGCGTCACGGAGCACGATCAGGGCGTCCTCGTCGGCCAGCCACACGCGACCCGAGAACACGAGCAGGTTGCTTACGGCGTCGTCGGCGCCGTCGAAGGTCCAGCGCGTCTCGCCCGTGTGCCGGTCGACGGCCATGGCGCCGAACTCGCCGTTCCACTCCCAGGTCTCGCTGCCGGTATCGAAGAAACGCCCGCCGAGCTGCAGGTACAGGGTGTCCGGCATCTCCACCATCTGCGGTATCGCATCGGCCCGGCGCGACTGCCAGCGCAGTGCGCCGCTCGCGACATCCAGCGCCTGCAGCCGTCCGCCGCCGCTCATGTAGACGGTGCGGTCATCGGTGAGGGCGCTGGTGTAGGAGAGCGCGGCCTTGCCCTCGTTCACCGCGAACTCCCGCTGCCACGCCGGCGCTCCGGTGGCCGCGGAGAAGCAGCTGATCCCGGTGTAGCTCAGGCATATCCGGTCGCCCGCCACGAAGGGCTCACGGTAGAGCCCGAGGTCGAAGGAGCGCTCGGGCTGCCAGT
>CAJADV010000176.1 GCA_903938575.1 uncultured Gammaproteobacteria bacterium | reverse complement strand
CTTCGCCGAGTAGGCCTTGCCCTTGTCGGCAGCCTCCTGGCTCACATCCTTCAGCACCACCTGTATGCCGCGGCCGGCGCAGACGTGGGCGATGCCCGCGCCCATCATGCCGGCGCCGAGAATACCGACCTTGGCGAAGCTCGCCTTGGGCACGCCGGCAGGGCGTCCCACGCCGGCCTTGATGTCGTTCAGCTGGAACCAGAAGGTATTGATCATGTTGCGGGCGACCGGACCGCGGGCCAGCTCGATGAAATAGCGCGTCTCGATGCGCAGCGCCGCGTCCACATCCACCTGCGCGCCTTCCACAGCCGCGCTCAGGATGGCCTCGGGTGCGGGCATCACGCCCTTGGTTTTTTCGCGGAGCATCGCGGGCACGACCATCAGCTTCGGCGCCAGCGCCGGGTGCGAGGGGGTGCCGCCCGGCATCTTGTAACCCGGCATGTCCCAGGGCTGCTTCGACTCCGGGTGCGCGGTGATCCAGGCGCGCGCCTTCTCGAGCATGTCTTCCTCGGTGCTCGCGAGTTCATGCACCAGGCCGAGCTTAAGGCCTTTCTCGGGGTTGAACTGCTGGCCTTCCATCAGGAACGGCAGCGCCGCCTCCAGACCCAGTAGCCGCACCATCCGCACCACCCCGCCGCCGCCGGGCAGCAGGCCCAGCGTCACCTCGGGCAGACCCAGTGTGGTCTTGGGGTTGTCCAGAGCAACGCGGTGATGCGCGCACAGGCAGATCTCCCAGCCGCCGCCAAGTGCGGCGCCGTTGATGGCAGCGACCACCGGCTTGCCCAGCGTTTCCAGCTGGCGCATCTGCTGCTTCAGCGGCTGCGCGAAGTCCCACATGAACTGCGCGGTCTGCTCCTGCGCCTGCACCATTTCTTTCAGGTCTGCGCCCGCGAAGAACGTGGACTTGGCCGAGCGCAGGATCACGCCCGCCAGATCGGGCTCGGCCTTGAGCTGCGCCACCACGGTGGCGAAGTCCTCGCGGAAGGCGACATTCATCAGGTTCGCCGATTCCGTGGGGTTGTCGAAGATCACATGGACGATGTTGGCCGCGTCCTTTTCGTAGCGAATGCTTTTCATGTGTGCTGCTTCCCGGTGCTGCGGTTCTTCAGAGGCGCTCGATGATGGTGGCGATGCCCATGCCACCGCCCACGCAGGCGGTGACCACCCCGTAGCGGCCGCCGCGGGCCTCGAGTTCGTCGAGTACGGTGCCGATCAGCATGGCGCCCGTGGCGCCCAGCGGGTGGCCCATGGCGATCGCGCCGCCGTTCACGTTGATCTTGTCCCAGGGCACGCCCGTGTCGCGCTGGAAGTGCATCACGACGGCGGCAAAGGCCTCGTTCACCTCGAACAGGTCGATATCGTCGAAGGACAGGCCGGCCACCTTGAGCGCCTTGCGCGTGGCGGGCGCCGGGCCCACCAGCATGATCGTGGGGTCGGTGCCAACCACGGCCGCGGCCACGACACGCCCGCGCGGCCGCAGCCCCAGCTGCTTGCCGGCGGCCTCGGAGCCCACCAGCACCAGCGCTGCGCCATCGACGATCCCGGAGGAGTTGCCCGCCGTGTGGACGTGCTCGATGCGCTCGACCTGCGGGTACTTCGTGCGTGGCACGCCGTCGAAGCCGAGATCGCCCATGAACTGGAAGGAGGAGGGAAGTTTGGCGAGGCTCTCGACACTGCTGTCGGGGCGGATGGTCTCGTCGCGCTCAAGGATGGTGATGCCGTTGCGATCGCGCACCGGGACGATCGACTTCGCGAAAGCGCCGCGTGCCCAGGCCGCCGCAGCGCGACGGTGCGAGCCGGCGGCGTAGGCATCGACATCTGCCCGCGAGAAACCGTCCAGCGTGGCGATCAGGTCGGCGCCTATGCCCTGCGGCATGAAGCCCGTCTGCATGGCGGTTTCCGGGTCCATGCCCATCGCGCCGCCGTCGCTGCCCATCGGCACGCGGGACATCGACTCCACGCCACCGCCCACCACCAGCTGTTCCCAGCCCGAGCGCACTTTCATCGCTGCCATGTTCACGGCCTCGGCGCCCGAGGCGCAGAAGCGGTTCAGCGTGACCCCTGCCACGTCCTCGTCCCAACCGGCGGCGAGCGAGGCCACCTTGGCGATGTCCGCGCCCTGATCGCCTACGGCCGTGACGCAGCCGAGCACCACGTCATCGACCAGGCTGGTGTCTTTCAGGTTATTGCGGCGTGCCAGCTCCTGCAGAAGACCTGCGACCAGCGTCACGGGCTTCACCTCGTGGAGAGAGCCGCTGGATTTGCCGCGCCCTCGCGGGGTGCGGATCGCATCGTAGATATAGGCGTCGGTTGTCATGGGCCACGGCTCCCTAGCGTCGTGAAGGCAGGAAGGCCGAATCCTACGCGGCGCGCAGTGGCGGGCTCAATGACCAAAAGGGACAGCGGGGATGGCGAAATCGCTCTGTATCCGAAATGTCCTACAGCCATCCGCGCCTCGCCGCAGGGCGATGACTACGCAACGCTCAAGCCCGCCATCGCGATCCACCTGCTGGACTTCGCGCTCTTCGAGGATGAAGATCAGGGCATCTGGTGTTTCGAACTGCGCGACCGCGAGCAGCACGAGGTGCGGCTGGGACAGGAGTTGCAGTTCAACCTGATCGAGCTGCCCAAGGCCGATCGGCTGGGTGCCGGGGGCCCGGCGCTCGCAGCCTGGGTGGCGTTCCTGAAGCATTGGCAGGAGGAGCAGCGCATGAGCGAGATCAACTACCCGCCCGTGAAAGAGGCCATGGACCGGATCCGTGACATGAGCGATGACACGCTCGCGTGGCATGAGGCGACGCGGCGCATGATCGCGATCATGGACGAAAAGCAGTTCCGGAAAGAGGCGATCGAGGAAGGGCTGGCCGAGGGACGGGCCGAGGGACGCGCCGAGGGACGCGCCGAGGGACGCGCCGAAGGACGGGCTGCAGGATTGGCCGAGGGTCAGGCCGAGGGGCTGGCTCAGGGCACACTCGCTGGTCAGACCAGACTACTGGAACGCCTGCTCACTGCGCGTTTCGGACCCTTGGATGCCGCGACTCACGCGCGGTTGCAGCACGCCTCGCTGTCCGAGCTGGAGCAGTGGACGGATCGCCTGCTCGACGCGCCCGACCTGCACTCCGTGCTGCAGGGCTGACCCCGAGTCTTCTCAGTCCGCCGGGGGCTCGTTGTCCTCGCCACGTGGCGGTCCCGGCGGGGCATCGTCGGCGCTTGTGCCGCTCCCGGGCGGCCTGCCATGCCCACCGGGCGGCGGTGGCATGCCTTTGGGCAGTTGCCGTCGCATCTCGTTAAGCAGGCGGCGGCGTTCCTGCGTTGGCAGGGTGAGCACGGTGTCCAGAAAGGCCACGTGCATCGATTTTTCCAGCAGTTCCACGCCCTCGCGTACCTCGGCGAGCTTGTGCTCCAGGAGTTTGCGGTCAGGCTCTTCCCGGCCGAGCTCCTGACTGATCTCCCGGTGCAGCTTGCGCAGGTTGCGATGCGCCTCCATGACTTCGGGATGATTGGCGTGCAAATGCTCGCGCATGGCACGCCTCTCCCGGTCAGGGATCAGGCGGAACAGGGTGTCTGTGCCGGGCGCGAAGAGCGGCGGCGGCGTCATCCCAGAGGCGCCGAAGTGGCCTGCGACTATGCCCCCGAGAAACAGGTTTCCCGCCAGCGATACGGCGAGCACCATGCCCAGCGTGGCGGGCTTTGAGAGCCAGTCCGGGAATTTCACAGGAACTCCTCGATCACGGTGCTGCCGATCAGGAGCCCGCCATAGCTCTCCTCGGCGCCGGGTTCCGCGCTCAACCCGTAGCCCACGGAGAGTCCCAGCGCCATGGATGCCGCATAAGCGAGCGAGACCCAACGCACGATGTTTCGCCTGCGCGCCTCGGCGCGTGCGGCCTTCAGGATACGCGCCGGGCGCAGTGGATCTGCCGCACGTGTCAGCAGACCGTCGAGGCAGGTGTCGAGAGCCGTAGCCTCGGCCAGCAGGACCTTCCCCTCAGGGCAGGCCGCGAGCATATCGTGCAGGCCACGCTCGGCCTCGGGCCAGCGGTGGCGTCCCGCGCCATAGGCTGCGAGGAGTTCCCGGGCCCGGTGGTGTTCGGTGGCAGTCATGTGCGTTATCCCCTTTCATCGGACAGGGCGCTGCGCAGGGTGGCGCGCGCCCGTGAAAGCAACGATTCGAGCGCGCCCTCAGCTATGCCGAGGATAGCTGCGGCTTCGGCTTGTGAGCAGCCCTCGTAGTGACTCAGCACCATCGCCAGCCGCTGCCGTTCTGGCAGTGCGGCGAGCGCCGCGCGCACGCGCGCATCGCGCTGGTCGCGGGCGGCCACCTGTTCCGGTCCGTCCCGGTGATCGGCTAATGATTCGTCCAGTTCCTCGTGGTCGCTGCGCCGTGCCCGCACCTGGTCTATGGCCAGATTGTGGAGCACCCGGTAGAACCAGGTGCTGAAGCGCGATCGACCCTCCCAGGCTTCGGATTTCTGCCAGACCTTGAGGAAGGCGGCTTGCACCACTTCCTCGGCCAGTGCGGCGTTGCCGGTCAGACGTTCCGCGAAGCGTGCGGCCCAACCGCCGTGACGGCGCACCAGTGCCTCCAGCGCCCGCTGCTCACCCCGCGAGATCGCGGCAACCAGCGCCTCGTCCGTGGGCTCGCCATGCTCCCGCCCACCGCTGCCGGACATCGTTACTGGGAACCCCCGCCACAAGACGAAGGGCATCTTCGCAGTTTCTGTTGTCATTGACCGCACCGTGTGTCCCGAGCGTAGGACGCGGCCTCTCTATTGATTCCTTCGCGGGGGAATTTTGCCGCGCCCGCGGAGGCGGCGATCGGTCATCATCCCGGCCCATGGATATCTTCTGGACGCTGCGCGGTTTCTTCCGCGTGCACTGGCGAAGCTATTGTCTGGCGGGCTCTCTGCTGGCCTGCGTTGCCGTGCTCGGCCTGCTCCCGCCGCTGATCATCGGGCGGGTGGTCGACGGCATCGTGGCCGGCAGTCTCGATGCCGAGGGGTTGCGCTGGCATGCGCTGGGTATCGTGGGCTGCGCCTGCGGGATCTACGTTTGCCGCTACTTCTGGCGCCGCACGCTCTACGGCGCCTCGTACTTGCTCAGTCTGGAGCTACGCCGCGACATCTACCGCCACTTGCTGCAGCTCTCGCCGGCGGCACTGGCTGCTTTTCCCGCCGGGGATCTCATGGCCCGCGCCACCAACGATGTGCAGGCCGTGGAGATGACGGCAGGTGAGGCGGTGCTGTCGATCTTCGACGGCCTGATGACCGGCGTCCTGGTGCTGGGAATGATGGCGTTTGCGCTGAGCGGCACGCTCACGCTGCTGGCGCTTGCTCCCTGGCCGCTGATGAGCCGGGCGATGTGGAGCCTGGGTGTGGCGCTGCACGCGCGCTTTGATACCTCGCAGGCGGCTTTCAGTACCTTGAACGCGGTGACGCAGGAGAGTGTTGGCGGGCTGCGGGCGCTGCGCGGACTGGGGGCCGAGGCGCACACGGAAAGTGTTTTCGCCGCGGCTTCGGAGTCGGCCAACGCCGCCAGCATGCGCGTGGCGCTCATAGATTCTCGCTACGATCCGATCATCTACCTCACCGTGGGAGGCTCCTTCCTGATCAGCGTGGGCGCCGGGGCCTGGCTGATCGATGCCGGGCGTCTCAGCCTGGGCCAGCTCACCAGCTTCACGCTGTACCTCGGGCAACTGGTGTGGCCCATGTTTGCCTTCGGCTGGATGGCCAACCTCGTGCAGCGGGGCAAGGCGGCCTGGGCGCGCATCCGCGAGTTCCTCGATACGCCCTCGGCCGTACCCGACACCGGCACGCTCGAGCGCGTCGAGGACTACCGTCTGCAGGTGCGTGTCACGCGCTTCGATTATCCCGGCCGCACCCAGCCCGCCCTGCGCGATGTGCAGTTCACGCTGCAGCCCGGGCATACGCTGGGCATCGTCGGGCCCACCGGGGCGGGCAAATCCACGCTACTTGCCCTGCTCGCGCGTTTTTACGATGCGCCCGGCGTGAAGGTGCGGCTCGGCCGCTTCGATATCCGCGACTACCGACTCGATGCGCTGCGCGAGGCCGTGGGTTGCGTGCCGCAGGAGTCGGTGCTGTTTTCCGCGAGCCTGCGCGAGAACCTGGCGCTTGCCCGGCCCGATGCCTCCGAGCAGGACATCCTCCGCATGATGGCGCTCGCCGCGCTCGAGCGTGACGTGGCCGGCTTTGCGGCAGGCGTGGACACCGAGGTGGGTGAGCGCGGCGTCACGCTCTCGGGCGGGCAACGCCAGCGGCTGTGCCTCGCGCGGGCGCTGCTCGCGGATTGCCGGCTGCTGTTGCTGGATGATTCGTTGTCGGCGGTGGATGCCGAGACCGAGCACGCGATCCTCGCGGCGCTCGAGACGCACACGCGCCACCTGTCGCGGGTGATCGTGAGCCACCGGCTCTCTGCCGTGCAGGGCGCCGACGAGATCCTGGTGTTGCGCGATGGCGCCGTGAGCGAGCGCGGCACCCACGCGGAGCTGCTCGCGCAGGGTGGCTGGTACGCCGAGACCTGGCGTTACCAGCAGCTGGCGGCCGCGGCGGAGTCTCTGGCATGACGGCCAATCCATTCCCGCGCCTGATGCGGCTCGCGATGCAGGACCGGCAGCGCTTTGCGCTGGCCGTCACATTGGTGCTGCTATCGGCCGCCGCCGAGCTGGGCGCGCCGCTGCTCATCCGGCAGTTCATGGATGCCCACGTACAAACCGGCCACTACCCGCTTCATGCCGTGTTGCTGCTTGGCCTTGCTTACGTTGTGTTGCAGGGCATCGGTGCCACCGCGGGTTACGCGCAGGGTGTGGTGCTGGCGCGCATCGCGCTCTCTGCTGTCGCGGAGATCCGCCGCAACGCCTTCCACACGGCGCTGCGATTGCCGGTGGCATGGTTTGATCGCACGCCCGTGGGCGTGGTGGTGTCGCGTCTCACCAACGACACCGAGGCCGTAAAAGATTTTTACCTGAACGTGCTGGGCGTGTTGGTAGCCAATAGCGCGCGG
>CAJADV010000175.1 GCA_903938575.1 uncultured Gammaproteobacteria bacterium | reverse complement strand
GCGTGGTCAATGTCTACGGGTCTGCGCTCAACGGCTCGGGTGATCGCGTTCCTGCGCTATATCTGCCGCAGCCAGGCAGCCAAAAGTCATTGCCGCGCCCAGCGTCGCGCCTGCGCCGGGGTAGGCACCTCCCATCACCGATCCGGCCGCGTTGCCGATGGCATAGAGCCCCGGTATCGCTTGCCCGTCGGTGGCCATGACGCGCGCGTTCTCGTCGGTCTTCGGACCGCCCTTGGTGCCGATGTCGCCGAGATCGAGGCGCACGGCGTAGAAGGGCGCCGTGATCAGCTCGCCCAGTGTGCGGTTGGGCGTGTGCCGGGCATCGCCGTAAAACAGGTTATGGAAATTGCCGCCGCGCCCGAAATCCTCGTCGACACCCTGACGGGCCCCTGCGTTGAAACGCGCGACGGTGGCGGCGAGCGCATCTGCGGGCAGGGCGAGTTTTGCGGCGAGCCCGGCGAGCGTGTCGGCGCGATAGAGGAGGTTGTCGAGCCATTCGGGCGGGAGCTTGCTGTCGGGGACCATCTGGGCCGGCAGCAGCGAGCCGAGCGCGTAGTTGCGGCGGAAGGTGGCATCGAACACCAGCCAGCAGGGCATGTTCGCGCCCGTGGCGGCGTTGTCGCGCAGCATCGCCTGGCCGAACTGGTGGTAGGAGCAGGCCTCGTTCACGAAACGCTTGCCGAGGCGGTTCACGGCGAGGCTGTGCGGATAGCCGCGCTCGAGAAACATCGCGAGGTTGCGCACGGTGTTGGGCGCATGCGCCGAGGGCGTTGGCAGCGTGGGGGCCCACCAGGCTTCGTTCAGGAACTCGGTATCGGCGCCCACCTCGAGGGCCGCGAGCAGTCCGTCGCCGGTGTTGTTTTCCCGCGGTGTAGCGCTCCATGAGGCCATGGTCGGCTGATCGAGGTAGCGCTCGCGCAGAGTCTGTGACTGCTCGAAGCCGCCGCAGGCGAGGATCACGCCGCGGGCGGCGCCGATGTGCAGGACCTGGCCCTCCTGCTCGGCTACGAGCCCCGTGACGCGGCCGTTCTCGGTGAGCAGGGTGCGCATGCGTGTCTTCAATTGCAGGGGTATGCCGCGGTCGGCGAGTGCTTTGCGCAGTCCGCCGATCAGGGCGCCGCCCAGCTTCAATTGCCGGTCGCGCGGCGTGCGCAGGCGCCAGCGGATATCGCTCCAGTAGTCGAAGATCAGTCGGGCCAGCGTGAGCTGCCAGCCTTTCGCCTGCGCGGCGATGGCAAGGCCCTCCTCGTTGTCCATCGCGATCCGGTTGAAGAGACGGTAGGAGGGATCAGCCTCGCGAAGCCGGAAGAATTCCTCCCCCAGCACCGCGCCGTCGGTAGAGGCGACGAACATGGTCCGGCCGGCGGGAAGCGCGCCGGGTGCAAAGGGGTAGTAGTCGGGATAGGACAGCTCCTGGTGCGTGAAGTAGCGCACGCCGAGCGCCTTCAGGTGGGCGATCATCCGCGGCGCGTACTCGACGTAGCGCCGCAGTTTGGCCTCCGGTACCGCGCCCGCGGTAACGGCGCGCAGGTAGTCGAGGGACAGTTCGGGCGAGTCGGGGTTCGGTGACTCGCCGTTGGCGGGAATCCACAGAGCCCCGCCCGACACGGCCGAGGTGCCGCCGTAGTGATCGCTTCTTTCGATGACGAGGGTTTTCAGCCCGAGATCGTGCGCGCGGACCGCGGCGAGCATGCCGCCAGCGCCGGAGCCCACGACAATCACATCGTAATCCTGCGCATCATCCATAGAGGCCTCGAGCGTGTTCCGACAGAGCGGCGGAGCGCTGATGATTTTTTATCACGGGAGGACTATAAGGGCGTGGCAAGCGTTTCTCCAAGATCAACGCATCATGCAGCCCGAAATCGTTTTTAGCCGGGGAAAAACGCGATTTCGCCCAGCAGGAGGCGAATCGGATGCGAATTGAATGTGAGCAGTTTTCGCGTGCTTGTGCCGCTACTGGCGAATACCGAAGCGCAATGTCTGCCGCGCGCCACGCGCCACGCACAGGACCCGATGCATGAATGAATACGCTGACACCGAGGCGCCACTGCGCGTTGCCGATGCGGGACAGATCCACTGGGACGGCGTTGCCGACGTGGTCGTGGTCGGTTTTGGCGGGGCAGGTGCCTGCGCTGCGCTCGAGGCCGCTCATGCGGGCGCCGCGGTGCTGGTGCTCGATTGCTTTGGCGGCGGGGGCGCCACCGCGCGCAGCGGCGGCGTCGTGTATGCGGGCGAGACCGAGTTGCAACGCCGTGCCGGCATCACGGATAGCACGGGCGAGATGTTCAAGTATCTCGTGAGGGAGTTGCAGGGTGTCGTTCCTGAGGACGTGGTGCAGCGCTATTGCACCGACAGTCCCGGCAGCATCGACTGGCTGGTCGATCACGGCGTGCGCTACAACACAGAGGTCTGCCTCGACAAAACCGATTACCCGGCCGGTGGTGAGTCGCTCTATTTTGCGGGCAACGAGAAGCGTGCCGATCATGCGGCGATCGCGCGACCAGCGCCGCGTGGTCATCGTCCGGAGGGCCCGGGTTTCACGGGGCACGCCTATTTTTCCGCACTGAGGAGCGCCGTCATCGCGCACGGGGCTACGGTGATGACTCATGCAAGGGTGGTGCGTTTGGTCCAGGACGCGGCAGGCGCCGTGATCGGGGTCGAGGCGCTGGTGCTGCCCGAGCAGGTCTGGAAACGCCACGACAGGCTGTGCGCGCGGGTGGGCCTGCGGCCCTTCAATGCGGGGGTGGCGCGACGCTCGCGCCTTGCTGCCCGCAGGCTCGAGGCGCAGTTTGGTGAGCGACGCCGGTTCCGGGCCCTTGGTGGGGTGATCCTCGCCACGGGTGGCTATGCGAGCAATCCGGACATGTTGCGCCGCCATAATCCGGGCATTGCCGCCCACACCGACGCCATGATCCACCTCGCCACGCTGGGCTGTGACGGCAGCGGCATACTCCTCGGCCAGTCGGTGGGCGGCGGCGTGGGCTGCATGGAGAACCTGCAGATCGTGCGCAATCTCACGCCCGATCCGCTGCGCTGCGGCTTGCTGGTGAATCGTCAGGGTCAGCGCTTCATCAACGAGGACGCCTACAACGGCGATGTGGGCAAGGCGATCGCGGCGCAACCGGGAGCGCAGGCGTCGCTGGTGCTCGACCGCACGGCGTTCCTTGCGGCGCTGCGTGCCTGCGTGTCGTGTCCGCGGGGCACCTTCCTGCACTTCGGTCTGCCGAGTCTGGTGACCATGCTGTTCGGAGGCACGCGGGTGGCGCGGACGCTGCCCCGGCTGGCGGCGAAATGCGGCTGGGATTCCGCGCTGTTCACGGCGCAGGTACAGGCCCATAACGCCGCTACTGGCTGCGGTAAGCCCGATCCTCTGGGCAAAGCGCAGGATGCCATGGCTCCGCTCACGCGCGGCCCGTTCTTCGCGGTGGATGTATCCCCGGGCAATCCGCTCGGTTTCACCTTCATGTTCACGTTGGGCGGTCTCACGGTGGACGTGGAGACCGGCGCCGTCACCGACACCGCCAGCGCGCCTGTCGCGGGACTCTTTGCAGCGGGCAGATCCGCGGTGGGTTTTTGCTCGAAGGGCTATGTGAGCGGCATGTCGCTGGGCGACGGAATATTTTCCGGACGGCGTGCCGCCGCGCGGGCGGTGGCGCGGGCCCGCGGCGCATCACAGGGCTGACGCAGGCGCTGCGCGACGGCTCAGCCGAGCGCAGACACCCGCTCGTCCACCGCCACCATCCGCGTCATTTGCCGGTCGGGTTCTCCACGCCGGCGGCGCCCTCAGGCAGCGAGCCGGCGCAGGTTGATGCGACGGAACCACAGACAGAGTGCGGCACCGATGAAGCCGCTGGCCGCGATGCTGATGAAGTAGATCTTCAGGCTGTGCGCGCGGTCGAAATTCCGCGACAGGAAGCCGTCGTAGAGCGGCAGCAGCGTGTCGGGCATGTAGCCGAGGAACGACACCACGCCGATCGCCAGTCCGGTCAGGTGCGGGGGTATGGGACAGAAATCCAGCATCGACCAATACAGGCCCTTGATGGCGTAGGTGAGGTAACCGATCACCAGCACCAGCGGCAGGATGAGGTAGATGTGCCCGCCCAGCGGCAGGAAGATGACCGATAGCAGGCTGATCGAGGCGAGCACCATCAGCCAGGCCATTACCACCTCGCGGGAGTACCAGTCGGCGAGAAAACCGATGGTGAAACCACCGAGGGGGCGCATCCACAGCTTGGACAGCGTGATCGAGCCCGCGGCGAGTGCGGTGAGCCCGAGATTTACCTGCAGGTAGGCCGACACGGAGTAGGTGAGGAAGAACAGGCCCTGACCGATCACCATCACGCCTGCCACCAGCCAGAGCTGCGGCATGCGCAGCAGCAACCACAGATCTTTCAGCAGACTGGAACCCGTGGCCAGCCGGTTGGCCTCGCGCGCAGCCTTGCTGATCACGGCATCCGGATTGTCCTTCACCACGAAGAACACCATGATCCCCAGCAGCACCGCCGTCGTCGAATAGAGCATCAGCACCGGCGTCATGCGGATGGTGGCGGCGTCCTGCGGCGTCGACATCTCGCGGAACATCAGCACTGCGATCGACGCGAGGATCGCTTCCACCAGCCCGCGTCCGCCGTCCAGGATGCCGAAAAAACGGCCCTGTTCGTTCGAGGCGGCCATGAGCTTCACGGCTTTCAGCATCGCGGCCCAGAAGCAAAGCCCACCCGCGATGCCCCAGCCGAAGTAGATGATCTTGAGCGCCCCCAGCGAGGGGTAGGTCGTCATCCAGAAGCCGAGCGCGCCTACCACCAGCAGCGAAAAAGACATCAGCAACCGTGGCTGCACGCGGTCTGCGAGGATGCCGCTCGGGATGTACGAGACAGCCACCACCGCACCCAGAATGAAGTTGAGATTTCCCAGGTCGCTCGCCGTGATGCCCAGCGCCTCGATCAGGCTCACCTCGAAGTTCTGACGCAGGTACATGATCGGGAACAGGGCGCCGGCAGCGAGCACCAGCAGTGCGAACTGCGCGTAACGTGCGAAGCGGGAAGTCTCGGTGGTGGCAGCGTTCATGCGTCAGGGGCTTCCGTGTGTAACTCGTTTCAGATGCGCGCGGTGATGCACTTGGTGCGCAGATAGGCACTCAGCCCCTCGAGGCCCTTTTCCTTTCCGAATCCGGATTTGCGGTTGCCGCCGAAAGGCAATTCCACGCCGCCTGCCCAGTACTCGTTGATGCTCACCTGTCCGGCGTCCAGATCCCGCGCCATCCGCAGCGCGCGGCCGATGTCGCGGCTGTAAACGCCTGCGATCAGGCCGTAGTCCGTGGCGTTGGCGGCGGCCAGTGCGGCCTCGTCGGAATCCACCACTTGCACGGCCAGCACGGGGCCGAAGATTTCCTGCTGCACGGCAGCGTCGTCGGTCGCGAGCCCGTCGATGATGGTGGGCTCGAAGAACCAGCCCGTGCCGGTGGCGGGATCATGGGTGACGTTGCCGCCGGCCACGATCGCGCAGCCGCGCGCGCGGGCACGATCGACATGGCCTTTCACGCGCTCGAGATGCAGCGCGGAATTGAGCGCCCCCATATGCGGGTTGCGCAGCCCGTGGCCCAGCGTGAGCGCGCGGGTTTTTTCCAGCAGGCGCTGCATCAGCTCGGCGTGTATCGCGCGCGATACCACCAGCCGCGAGCCCGCCGAGCAGACCTGCCCGGCGTTGCAGAAAATGGCGGATAGCGCGCCCTCGGCGGCGGCCTCGACGTCACAGTCATCGAGCGCCACCAGCGGGCTTTTGCCGCCGAGCTCGAGGGTGAGGCGGGTGACGTTGGGCGCCACCTGCTGCATCACGCGCACGCCGGTACCCACCGAGCCGGTGAAGGTCACGTGCGCCACCTGCGGATGCGTGGCGAGCGGCTCGCCGACGGCGCTGCCGAGGCCGGTGATCACGTTCACCACGCCGGGCGGAAGACCGGCCTCGCAGAGCAGGCGGCCCATCAGCAGGGCGGTGAAGGGCGTGGTTTCGGCGGGCTTGGCCACCACCGAGCAACCGGCGGCAATCGCCGGGGCCACGCCGCGGGCAAAGGTGCTGGTGGGGTAGTTCCAGGGAATGATGTGGGCGGTCACGCCCACGGGCTCGCGCAGGGTCCAGCTCATGTAATCCGGGCCGAGCGGGATCGAGATGCCCTCGAGTTTGTCTGCGGCGCCGGCGTAATACTCGAAGAGCCTGGCCGAGGCGGCCACATCGCCCTCGGCCTCGGCGAGCGTCTTGCCCGAGTCGATTGCTTCGACCACCGAGAGGTAGGCCGCGTGCTCGCGCAGCAGCGCAGCCATCTGGTTAAGCACGCGCGATCGCTCGGCCGGGCGTGCGTGGCGCCACAGCTGGAAGCCGCGGCTGGCGGATTCGACCGCGCGCGCCACATCCTGTGCGTCGACCGCGGCAAACTCCGCGAATACCCGACCATTGCCCGGGTCGAAGCTCTGCATCGTGGCCCCGCTCGCCGCCGGCACGAAGTGGCCGTCGATCAGGTGGCCCGTCGGCAGCCCAGGCAGTGCGCCGCTGGCAAAGTAGTCGGCTATCAATTCCGCGGTGCTTTTCTGGCTCATGCGC
>CAJADV010000174.1 GCA_903938575.1 uncultured Gammaproteobacteria bacterium | reverse complement strand
GACCGACACCTTGACGGTGCCGGTCGCTGGCAGACAGAAATCAGAACCCGCTGACGAGCAGACGTTTTGGGGTGCGCCCGGTTCGCTGCTGGTGCAGTGCCAGCACGGATCCGACCCCTGTATCCGCCACGGCGTCATCAAGAGCGTTGGCGTAGCAGGTGCTCCATTCGCGACGCATGGCGAGACTTCGCGGTTCCTCGGGCGCGCACACCGTGCGTGATGCGGTTTCGAGGCGGCTGTACAGGGTCTGACTCCCGGCTTTTACGTCCAGTTTCAGATCGTCGTAGCGCACGGTAACCGAGCGGCTTTCAGCGCCTTTGCGTAGTGCTTTTTCCGACTGTATCCCTGATGAGCGCTGATCGGTCACCTGCACCTCCTCCTGCTGCGCGGCCGCGACCGCGCCGATTCCAGTAAGCGACATGGCAACGGCGAGCGCAACGCGGCGCGGCCATGATCTGTGATTCAGGCGAAACGTTTTTTTCCATCGTCAGTTCTCCTCGTGGGTAGGGCCTCGGCGTAGGAAGGAGCGGACTTTCAAATGCCAGCTCCCTGCACACCCGACGCGTAGAGGAAATTTCACCACCGGAGCTCGCTGCCGACCGGATGGGGAGGTTTTTATTTCGTGATCAATTCGTGAGGTGTACGCGTCCACGCGGATTTCTTTACGGTGGCGCGACGTCATGATGAGTGCGGAGTAAGAGCCTCGCGGAGGGAGTTCACATGGCACTCAGAAAACTGTCTTTCAGCGGGTTTGTCTTCGAGCCCGATGCCTGCGTCCTGCAGCGTGGCGAGTCCCGCTGGGAGTTGGAGCCGCGGGTGGCGGATCTGCTCGAATTCTTTCTCTCGTATCCTGACGAGGTGCACAGTCATGACCAGCTGGTGGCACAAGTTTGGCGTGGACAAGTCGTCTCGGATGAGGCTGTGAGAAGAAGCGTTTCGGTGCTTCGTCATGTTGGCGGTGGGGCGTTAAGAAACTGCATCAAGACCATCTACAAGCGCGGTTATCTGGCGCATTTTCCGGACATTCCGGGTGCCCGGCAGGATGAGGTGCGCCCTGAGCTATTACGGCGTGTTTCCGACCGTCGACGGCTGGCGTTGGAGCCCCTGCTCGCGTGGTGTTCCTCAGGCAATCCACACGCACCTCAGGCTCTTGATGAGCTTCGCTCTGCGGTCGAGCTCGATCCCCAGCTTCTCCATCTGCTGTCCACGGTTGGCAGTCGACGCTATTTCAGGTAACTCCTGGCTCCCGCGTTTGTTCGTGCCGCTCAGGCGCGGCTGCTGACGGGTTCACGAGCGCTGGTTCAGGCCTCCTGCTACCATTCCGCCGTCAGTTGCTGACACCGTTCGCGTGAGCGCCGCGGAGGGGGTGGTTTTTCCAGGAAGCGGTGGATGAGCATCTCGCAGAAATCGTCACAGCAATCACACGAAGCGATAGTGTTTTTCGCTGGTGCAGAGGTTTCGAAAGAAATGCTCTACACCGAGTTCGAAGCCCTGCTCGACTGTGTCGTGCCCATGCGGGATTTTGCCGGGCGCGAGATCCGCGCGGCTTATGTGCGGCTCGATGCCGGCCTCAGCCCGTCGGTGGTGGTGCTGTTCCTGATTCCCTTTGATGCCGATGGATTCCCGGAGCAGAGCTGGAACCTGCCACTCCGGCAGCTTGCCGAACTGAGCGAGCGCAGTCCTGATCCCGCCGCGCAAGGGGTGCGGCTCGCGAGCCGTGCCCAGTGCCCCGTTCCGGGCTGCGAGAAGGCGCTGTGGGATGTCGAGCCCGGCCCACGGGGCAGCACTCTCGAGCGTATCCGCGAACGGCTCGCCATGAATCGGCTCGGGCTTGACGATGCCGCAGATTTTGCCTCTCCCGTCGAGGACCAGAGCGAGCCAGCGCCGCGCTTGACCGCACCGTCGCCTGCGCCGGCAACATCAGTCCAGTCGCCGTCAGGCACCGGATCGGAAACGATGCTTGCCCTGATGCAGCAGAGCAATCTGCAGATGGGTCTGATCCGCGAGCAGAGTGAGCGCGAGATTGTCTCCATGCAGCAGCGTCTGCTGGAACTGCAGCAACGGAACACGCTTCTGGAGGCAGAGCGCAGCGATTTGCTGCGCCAGTCCGAGCAACTGTCCCGGGAGTCCGCCACTGAACGGGGGCGATCGGGTCAACTGCTGCAGCAGGCCGCCGAAAATTCCCGTATCAACCTTGAGACGCTGCGGGCAGAGCTGCAGGCTGCAGCCAGCCTCGCGCTCGCCGAGCAGGAGAGTGCCCTGCAGGCTGCGATGTCTGCCCGCGAACAGGCACTTCTTGAGCAGCTGGCGGCCCTCGAGCGTCGCGCGGTAGAGCAGCTCGGAGAACGTGATCTTGTGCTGGATCGCGAACGCGCTGCCGCACAGAGCCGTCTGGACGCCGAACTCGCAGCACGCGAGCAAACGGCCCAGAAAGAGCGCCTCGATCAGGGAGCGGAACTCGCCCGACTGGAGGAGCAACTCCACAGCCTGAGTGCGGAACTTACCGAGCTGCGTCGCGACAAGCTCCGCCTGATGGGCGACGGTTCTGATCGATTTTTCTCTTTGCTCAAAGAGAAAAACGTCAAATTTGTCGCCTTCCAGCCGGGAGCGGGTCATCTCACCGTGCCGGTGGAGGATCTTTCCCGTTTCCTCGATGACACTGAAACCTTCGTGGCCGAGAAATGTGGTGTCAGCGTGGAGCACTATCGGCGCTGGCTGTTGCACTACAACAATCCAGTCTGCCAGGGAACATCCGGCAGTGGCGCGTCTTGCGCCAAGTCGTTGCAGAAGGTTCTCAAACCGGCGGATTTCACCGCGGGATTGCAGGATCGCTGCGAGATACACAAGCAGGTCCCCAGAAGTCAGCCCTTGCGTGAGGCAGCCACATGAGTGAGGAGGCAATGCGGCATCGGTTCGGCTCCATTGGCCTGATGGGGCGTTTGGGTACGCAGGAAGTGCTTGATACGGTTCGGCATCTGCGCGAGTTCCTGCATGCGCGGGGCTGCAGGGTGCTTCTTGAGGAAGAGCTCGCAGCCAAAATCGGCGCCGGTGCTGACGAAATCCGCTCCCGCGAGACCATCGGCGCCCACTGTGGCCTGGTGATCGTGGTGGGTGGAGATGGCAGCATGCTTGGCGCGGCGCGGGCGCTGGCGCGGCAGGATGTTCCAGTGCTCGGTGTCAATCGCGGGCGTCTTGGTTTTCTCACTGATATCTCGCCCCAGCATCTCGAGGAACAACTCGAGGCGGTGCTTGCCGGGCATTTCGTTATCGAATCACGCTTCCTGCTCGACGTGCTCGTGACGCGCGGCAGCACCGTGATGGCCCGCGGCGATGCCCTGAACGATGTGGTTGTCACCTCGGGAATATCGGCACGGATGATCGAATTCGATCTCCATATCGACGACCAGTTTGTCTATACCCAGCGCTCCGATGGCTTGATCGTGTCGACCCCCACGGGCAGCACGGCCTATTCGCTCTCGGGCGGAGGGCCCATCATGCATCCCGGCCTCGATGCGCTGGTGCTGGTGCCCATGTTCCCCCATTCGCTGGGCAGCCGTCCGCTGGTGGTCCATGGCAACAGCCATGTGCGCATCCTGATCAAGGAGCACAACGACCTCCACCCGGGAATTACCTGCGACGGGCAGCTGAACTTCAGTGCCAGTCCCGGAGACGTGATCAAGATCCACAAGAAACCCGAGCGCCTGAGCCTGTTGCACCCCGTCGAGCACAACTTCTACGCCATCTGTCGCGCCAAGCTCGGCTGGGGCAGTGGCCTTACCGACTGAGGCCGCACAGGAACCGCCATCGTGTCCGCAATCAAGGCTATTGAGACTGATATTGGTTCGTCGCTTGCCGGCTTCAGCGCCCATCTATGGGCGTTGCGTGTGCCGCACCGGGTGTTTGATACGGGTGAGGGCCGGCAGGTAATCGTGGTGGGCTCGGAGCCGGACGCCCGGCTCGTGCGGGAGCACTTCCGGCGCTGGTCCGAGGGAACTCTGGAGGCGACGCAGGCACTGGAAGCACTGGAAGCGGCGCGCCCCAGGGCGCGTCCCGGTTTTGTGCTGGTCGCGGCGCTCCGGGGGGCGCCGGTGACGGCAGTGGCCGTGCTGCTCAGCGTTCTTGCAACGCTGCTGGTCTACGCCGATGACACCCTGCGCTGGCTCCACTGGCTCACCTTCACCGACATCCACCGCGCGGGAGGCCGCATCCTGGTCGACAGCGCAAAGGCCACCTACGGGCGCGGCGAATACTGGCGCCTGATCACGCCGGTGTTTTTGCACTTTGGCGCCCTGCATCTGGTGTTCAACATGCTCTGGACCTGGGAACTCGGGCGCCGCCTCGAGCAGGCGCGGGGTCCCGCCACGCTTCTCGCTGTTCTGCTGCTGACCGGCGGTGGCGGAAACATCGCGCAGTTCCTGACAGATCGTGATGCGATGTTCGGTGGCATGTCGGGCGTCATTTACGGGCTGCTGGGTTATTCCTGGCTGTGGTCGCGGATCACCGGTGATCCGCGGCTCCGGCTTCCGACGGGGCTGCTTGGGTTCATGGTCGGCTGGCTTGTCATCTGCATGAGCGGCGTGGTCGAAGCGCTCGGGTTTGGCTCCATCGCCAACTCCGCTCATGCCGCCGGTCTGGGGGTGGGTATGGCGCTGGGCCTGGGGGCGGGCTTGTTATACTCCCGACCGGAATCCCCGGAACACTGAGGCCCCGCGCGCATGGACGTCGAGGAGATCTTGCGGATCATGACACCAGAGGTGCACGAGGGGCTGCGGGGTGCCGTGGAGACGGGACGCTGGCCTGATGGTGCGCGCCTCAGTCGCGAGCAGCGCGAGCTCTGCATGCAGGCGGTTATCGCCTGGGACGCACGGTATCTGCCGCCCGAAGACCGCGTCGGGCATATCGACCGCGGCAGCAAGGCCGAGGGCGAGCTCTGTGGTGACGGCGACGAGCCCGCGGTCATCCGCATCATCCGCGACCGCGGCCACTGAGCAGCGTCATGGAGATCGGCACCGGACCCCTGGAGAAAATGCGCACCGAGCTGGCCGCCCCGGTGGCCTATGCCTTGCCACTCGGAGATCGCCAGGTTCCACTGGCTGAGCACATCGGCAGTCTGCTGCGTATCGAGTTCCTCGGCGTGATCACCTGCAGCCACTGCGGCCGGCGCAGCAAGCGCAGTTTCGGACAAGGCTACTGTTACCCGTGTTTCCAGCGCCTTGCGCAGTGCGACACCTGCATCGTGAAACCCGAAACCTGCCACTTTCATCTGGGCACTTGTCGCGAGCCCGACTGGGCCGTCACGGCCTGCATGGTTCCCCATGTCGTGTATCTGGCGAACTCCTCGGGGCTCAAGGTTGGCATCACCAGATCCACGCAAGTCCCGACCCGCTGGATCGATCAGGGCGCCACTCAGGCCTTGCCGGTTCTCAGAGTCGCTTCGCGGCGCATCTCGGGACTGGCCGAGGTGCTGTTTGGCCAATCTGTGGCCGACAAGACGAACTGGCGCGTCATGCTTGCAGGCCCCGCCGCGCCTATCGACCTGCGAGCCGAGGCGCTGCGGCTGCTCGATGAGCACCGTGCCGGCCTCGACAATCTGCGCCTGCAGTTCGGTGAGAGCAGTATCGAGACGCTTCCCGATGCGCCGCTCACCAGCATCGACTACCCCGTGCTCGAGTACCCGGTCAAGCCGCAGTCGATCAACCTCGACAAGACCCCGGTTTTCGAGGGACGCCTCACCGGCATCAAAGGCCAGTATTTGATGTTCGGTAATCAGGTATTCAACGTGCGTAGTTTCGGCTCCTACCATGTGCGTCTCAGTCTCGCCGATGGCGCCGCGGATGCGCTCTGAGACCCGGAATCTGCCAGCTTTCGAGGACACGCCCGAATGAAAGACCCCCAGCCGCGGGTGACCCGTCTCGCGGATTACCGTCCGCCTGCTTTTCTTGTCGATACCGTTGCGCTTCGCTTCGAGTTGGGCGATGAGGCCACGCTGGTGCATAGCCGCCTGGAGATCCGCCGCAATGCGCTCCACGGCGTGGACGGCGCACCGTTGATCCTGAACGGACAAGGGCTAGCCCTGGTCTCCCTCACGCTTAATGGTCGCCTGCTCGGCGCGGCCGAGTACCAGTGCGACGCCGAGACGCTCTGCATCGCACGCGTGCCGGATCAATGCGTGCTCGAGAGCACGGTGCGGATCGAGCCGCAGAAAAACACCGCTCTCGAAGGCCTCTATCGCTCCCGCGGGATGTTCTGCACCCAATGCGAACCAGAGGGTTTTCGCCGGATCACGTTTTTTCCGGATCGACCTGATGTTCTCGCGCGCTTCACCACCGAGATCAGCGCCCCGCGCGCGGGTTTTCCGGTGCTCCTGTCCAATGGCAACGAGATCGCGCGCGGCGACACCGCCGATGGGCGTCACTGGGTCCGGTGGGAGGATCCTTTCCCCAAGCCGAGTTACCTTTTCGCGCTGGTCGCCGGTGACCTTGCCTCGTTGGACGATACCTTTGTCACGCGCTCGGGACGCCCGGTGACGCTCCGGATTTTCGTGGAGCGCAAGGATCTCGGCAAATGCGCTTTCGGCATGGAGGCGCTGAAGCAGTCGATGGGCTGGGACGAGGAGGTCTACGGCCGCGAGTACGACCTCGACATCTTCATGATCGTGGCAGTCGACGACTTCAACATGGGCGCGATGGAAAACAAGGGACTGAACGTCTTCAACACCTCTTGTGTGCTGGCTCACCCGGACATCACCACCGATGCGGGCTTTTTGCGCATTGCCGGCGTCGTAGCGCACGAGTATTTCCACAATTGGTCGGGTAACCGCGTCACTTGCCGCGACTGGTTCCAGCTCAGCCTGAAAGAGGGCTTCACCGTGTTCCGTGATGCGGAGTTCTCCGCAGACGCGGGCGCCAGCGTGGTGCGTCGTATCGAGAACGTGGCGCTGCTGCGCACCGCGCAGTTCGCCGAGGATGGCGGCCCGCTGGCGCACCCGGTGCGTCCGGATTCCTACCTCGAGATCAACAATTTCTACACGCTGACCGTCTACGAGAAAGGCGCCGAGCTGGTGCGCATGATTCGCGAACTGATCGGCGCCGCGGCGTTCCGGCGTGGCTCGGACCTCTACTTCGACCGCCACGACGGCCAGGCAGTGACCACAGACGATTTCGTGCGCGCCATGGAGGATGCGAGCGGACGTGAGCTTGGCCAGTTCCGGCGCTGGTACACGCAAGCGGGAACGCCGGAGCTCCGGTTCAGTGATGACTACGACCCCGCGACCGGAAACTACCGCCTGAAAGTCACGCAGTCGTGTCCGCCCACGCCGGGGCAGCCGCACAAGGAGCCGATGCACATCCCGCTGCGTCTCGGGCTGGTGGGCGGCAGCGCCGAGATCGCTTTTGCGCCGGAGGGTGGTGAGCGACACACCGAGCATGTGCTGGAACTGCGCGAAGCTGAAACCTGTTTCGTGTTCCCCGGCCTGCCCGAGCGCCCGGTGCCCAGCCTGCTGCGCGGCTTTTCAGCACCGGTCAAGTTCAGCTACGACTACAGCAGCGCCGATCTCGAACGGCTGATGCGTCTCGACTCTGACGGCTTCGCACGCTGGGACGCGGGACAGACCCTGGCGCTGCGCGTGTTGCAGGGTCGTATCGCGGGCGAGGGCGGCTTCGCGCCGGATAGGGGGTTGGCAGGCGCCTTCCGCGCACTGCTCGGGGACGCCAGCGCTGATCCGGCCACCGTCGCGCAGATGTTGGCGCTGCCGGCAGAGAGTTATCTCGGAGAACTCTCTGCGATCATCGATCCGCTGGCCATCCACGCGGCGCGTCAGGCCGAGCGGCGTGCGCTGGGGCGCGAACTGCGCGGCGAGCTGCTCGCCTGCTATCGCCGCCTGCTGCCCGAAACTGCCTACCGGGTTGATCCCGCACAGGTCGGCAGGCGCGCCCTGCGCAATGCCTGCCTGCACTATCTCGCCCTCGCAGGTGATGAGGAGTGTCGTGCGCTGGCGACTGCGCAATACCGTGGTGCGGGCAACATGACCGATCGCCTGGCCGCGCTTACGGCGCTGGTGCAGGGCGACCCGGAGCCCGGGGCGAGCGGGGCGGCTGAACTGCTCGCGGACTTCGAGGGTCGCTGGCGCCATGAGCCACTGGCGCTCAACCTGTGGTTCAGCGTCCAGGCGCAGCGCCCTGCGGCCGGCGCTCTCGATGATGTGAGAAAGCTGTTGCAGCACCCCGACTTCGAACTGCGAAATCCCAACCGGGTGCGCGCACTGATCGGTGCGTTCTGCAGCGGCAATCCGGCCGGTTTCCACCGCGCAGATGGGGCGGGTTATCGCTTTCTGGGCGAGCAGGTGTCTGCGCTGGATTCCCTGAATCCCCAGGTTGCTGCACGCTTGTTGGCACCGCTTACGCGCTGGCGTCGTCACGTACCCGTGCACGCCAACGCCCTGCGTGCCGTGCTCGAATCGCTGCGTGCAGGACCCGCTCTGTCGCCAGACTGCTTCGAAGTGGTGAGCAAGAGCCTCGCCGCAGCTGATGCCGATCCCGGGGCCAGTGCGTAGCGTGAAGAGTCCATCCGATGTTCCCGGCAAGCCTGCACTACGGCGTCACCACCGCCCGTTGTCGAACCCCGATTCCGCGCTGCCGCGGCTCACGGGTCGGATTATGGCGGCGGCTGGCGTGGTGCTGCTGGTCACGCTTCTTGCCACCCTGGGCTTCCATCAGGCTGGCGGTGGCAAGTCCTCGTGGGCTGATGCGCTCTACATGGCGCTCATCACGATTTCCACGGTGGGATACAGCGAAGTGGTCCCCCTGGACAGCACGGGGGATCGTATTTTCGCCGGCCTCGTGGCATTCGGAGGCTTCGGCGCTCTCACGTTCCTTTTCACCAGTCTGTCAG
>CAJADV010000173.1 GCA_903938575.1 uncultured Gammaproteobacteria bacterium | reverse complement strand
GCGGCAACGCAGGACACTCGGGCGCGCCCGGCCGATGCGTACAGATTCGCCCGTGGCGAGCAGATTGGCGTACAGCCTTATGCGGCGTCGGGGCAGCCGCTGCGCAGCCAGCAGTTGCGCCGGGCGCTCGACTTCGCCGCCGTTACGGATCATTCGGAACTGCTTGGCGAGGTCGAGCTGTGCCAGACACCCGGATCCGCCACCTACGATACCTGGCAGTGCCTGTTGTATCGCCACTGGCCCCGCGGGGCCTACTACCTCTTCAATTACACCGCCAGCAAAGGGCACCGGCTGGGTAACTGTGGCGCGGACGGCAAGCTGTGCCGCGAGGCTGCTGCCGGACCGTGGCAGGAAATCCGCATGGCGGCCGCCGCAGCGAACGATCCCTGCCGCTTCAGCAGTTTTGTTGCTTACGAATGGACCGGCTCGCACGGCAGCGGGGACAATCTTCATCGCAATGTGATTTTCCGTAGCGCGGAGGTTCCTCGCTTGCCGGTGTCCTTCGTGGATACCGGCAGCCCCGAGCGGCTGTGGGAGACGCTGGGCAAGGAGTGCAGCAGCCCCGGTTGCGACTGGCTTGCCATTCCCCACAACGCCAACCTGAGCGCAGGCAGCATGTTCACCGCGGTGCGTCCTGATGGCGCGCCCTACCGTCGGGAGGACGCCGAGCGCCGCGCACGTGCCGAGCCTCTCTTCGAGATCATGCAGCACAAAGGGGCCTCCGAATGCGTGCCGGCAGCGGGCGCGGGTGGCGTTGGCGCCGACGAGTCCTGCAGTTTCGAGCAACTTCCCTACGACTCCTTTGCCGGGCAGGTGCGACCGTGGGAGGCGCGCGTCGGGAGTCACACGACCGGCTATTTCCGGGATGTGCTCCGTGATGGCCTCCGGCTTGAGAGTCTGCTGGGTATAGACCCCTACCGGATGGGGGTCATCGGCAGCACCGATACCCATCTCGGGATTGCCGGGGCCACGCTGGAGGATCGATTCATCGGGCACGGTGGCGCCGGTCAGCCTGCGCGCGATGGCGTTCCCCCGGGATTGCCCGACGCAGCGGAATTCGGGCCTGGCGGGTTGGCATTGGTGTGGGCCGAGCAGAACACGCGGGACTCCCTGTTCGCGGCGCTGCGCCGTCGCGAGACCTACGCGACCAGCGGGACCCGACCGCTGCTGCGATTCTTCGGCGGCTTTGACTATCCGGCGGATCTTTGCGGCGATCCGGAGCTCGTCCGCAAGGGCTATGCCGGCGGCGTTCCTATGGGTAGCGAGTTGTCCGTTGCGCCCGGCGAGGGCCGGAGCCCCGTGTTTGTGGTGGCCGCGATGCGCGATGCGGTGGAAGGCCTGCCGCTCGCCGAACTGCAAGTCGTCAAGGGTTGGATCAGCCCGGATGGTCAACCCGGCGAAAAAGTCCTCGGGCTCGCCAAGGCAAGCTCTGCCGGCAGAGTCGATCCTGCTACCTGTGCCACCTCTGGTGGCGGGGCCGAGTCCCTGTGCGCGCGCTGGAGTGATCCCGATTGGCATGTCGGTGATCGCGCCTGGTACTACGCCCGCGTGCTGGAGAACCCCAGCTGCCGCTGGAGCCAGAAACTTTGCGTGGCCGCAGGTGTTCGCTGCGACGACCCCGCCACGATCAGCAAGGGCTACGAGGCCTGCTGCGCCGCCGCGCACCAGCCGGTGCTCCAGGAGCGCGCGTGGAGCTCGCCGATCTGGGTTGGTTCAGCCAAGGGTGCGGGTGGCTGAGTCATGTCGGCGCTGCTGACCCGTCTGCTGCAAGCGAGGCCGCTACACTTTCTGCTTGGCGGCTGGCTGCTTTTCGTCTTGCTTGAACCGTCTGCATCGCGGCGCGTGGCGGAGCCGGTGCGTATAGAGCCGCAAGCGGAGGCGCGGTTGCGCGCGGGTTTCACAGCTTCTCTTGGGCGGGAGCCAACACCGGCGGAATTTGCTGCTGCCCTCCGGCAAGAGCAGGACGACGAAGTGCTGTTTCGCGAGGCTCTGGCCAATGGTTTGATCGAGCGTGATGCGGTCGTGCGCCAGCGTCTTGCGCTCAACATGCGTTTCCTCGAGCCCGAGGCAAGCGGCAGCGACGAGGAGCTCGCGGCCAAGGCGATCGCGCTCGATATGCACCGCAACGATCTCGTCGTGAGAAGACGTCTCGTCCAGTTGATGGAATTTGCCCTCGCCGATGTGCCCGCGGATCTGCCCGTGAGCGCTGATGAGGCGCAGCGCATGTACGGTGAGCGCCGTGCCGAGTTGCTGCTGCCGGAGCGATGGAGGATCAGGCAGGTGTATTTCAGCGCCGAGCGGCGCGGCGAGCTGGCCGCGACCGAGGCTCGTGCCACCGCTGACTCCCTTCATGCAGGCAAGGCTGGCGCTGCCGCGGCGGCAGCGTTGGGCGATCCGTTCCTCGGGGGGCATGTGCTGCCGCTGCTCACGGCCAACCAGCTCGAGGGGCAGTTCGGCAGTGGGTTCGCGGAGGCAGTGGCCAGGTGTCCCTTGCTTCGGTGGTGCGCACCTGTGATGTCCGGTTTCGGCGCCCATGCGGTGCTGGTGGAGGAACACGTTGCAGCACGGCTTCCCGGACTCGAAGAGCCAACGGTGCGCGCGCGTATCGAGGCCGACGTGCGTCGTCGCCGCGCCGAGCAGCGTCTGCTGGAGGGGATGCAGGCGTTGCGTCTGAAGTACGGGGTGGCCTCATGAGGCCGCGCGCCTTGAACCTGTTGTTCCTGCTGCTTGCATGCTGCTGTTTGTCGCTCCCCGCGCAGGCTCACAAGCTGGCGCCTTCGCTGCTGGAGTTGCGTGAGGCCGGCAGTGGGGATTACGAACTTGCCTGGAAGACGCCGCGTTTCTCACCAACGCCGGTGGCGATCGTGCCGCGCCTGCCGGATTTCTGCACCGACATCGGCGAGCGACGTGCGCAGTACGAGGGTACAGGGGTGCGTGTTGCGTGGCGCGTCCATTGCGCCGAGCCACTGGCCGGCTCGCTGCTGCGGGTGGACGGGCTCGCGGAGAACCAATCCGCCGCTCTGATACGCATCGACTGGGCGGGCGGTGGCATCTCACAGGGCCTGATCAACGGAGGGCAGGAGGGTTTTCGCGTGCCCCTGCCGGCCGGTGCGCTGCAGGTCTCCTGGGATTACACCCAGCTGGGCGTAAGCCATATCCTTGGCGGCGCCGACCATCTGCTTTTTGTACTCGGTCTGCTGCTCCTGGCAGGCAATATGCGCCGGCTGGTGTGGACGGTTACGGCGTTCACGGCGGGGCACAGCGTGACCCTTGCCCTCGCTGCGCTCGGCGTGCTCCGTTACCCGGTGGATCTGGTCGAGTGCGCTATCGCTCTCAGCATTTTTGCGGTTGCGGTGGAACTCGCCAGGGCCGACGCCGAACCGGATTGGATGCGCCGTTATCCGTGGAGCTTTGCCGCGCTGTTCGGCTTGCTGCACGGGATGGGCTTCGCGGGAGCCCTGCGTGAGGCGGGTTTGCCTGCTGGCGATATCCCACTCGCGCTGCTTGCTTTCAATATCGGCATCGAGATTGGCCAGCTCGCCTTTGTGGCGGTGGCCTTGCTGCTCGCCGTGGGCTTCCGGCGATCGCCACTGGCGCGCCAGTCCTGGCTTGCATGGGTGCCCGTGTACTTGATCGGTGTGCTCTCGGCATACTGGAGCATCGAGCGCGGTCTGGCCGCGGTCGCGTCGTTCTGATCGTTCACCGCGAGGGCTGCCTTGAAGTACGCGTGGGGAGTGTGCGTGCCGCTGCTCGCGAGGGTCGCTTTCGTGACGGCGCTGATTGCGGTGTCCATCGGCGCGGTGCTCGACCTCGGCCATAGCCCGGTAGTCCGCTGGAACGACAAGTTCGAGCATATCGCAGCCTTTGCGTTGCTCGCGTTTCTGGCCTGTGCGGCTTACCCGCGCGCGCAGCGCTGGCAACGGGTCTTTGCCCGCTTGCTGTGTTATGGCCTGCTGATCGAATGCGTGCAGTGGTGGCTGCCTTGGCGCGAGTTCTCCCTGCTTGACCTTGCCGCCGATGCGCTCGGATTGTGCCTTGTGCTCGCGCTTCCCGATGCATGGATTGGCCGCCGGCCTCCGGAGTAACCGTGAAGGAACTGCTGATCGTCTACCACACGCAGAGTGGCAGCACAGCGAGACTCGCCAGGGCGGCCCTTGCGGGTGCGGCTCTGGAGCCCGACTGCCGCACGCGGCTGCTGCAGGCCATGGAGGCTGGCGTCCCCGATCTCCGCGCTGCTTCCGGGGTGATCTTCTGCACGCCCGAGAATTTCGGCTATGCCGCGGGTGCCATGAAGGATTTTCTCGATCGCACCTTCTATGCCCTGCAGCCCGAGCAGCTGAACCAGGCGTATGCACTGATCGTCAGTGCGGGAAACGACGGCAGCGGCGCCGTGCGCCAGATGCAGCGGATACTGCGGGGCTATCCGATGCGCGAAGTGGCACCGCCCTTGCTGGTGCAAGGCGAGCCGGACGAGGCAGCTCTTGCATGCGCTGCCGATACCGGCACAGCGCTCGCGGCAGGGCTCGCGCTGGGCATATTCTGAAATCGGCGGCAGCAGTGCCGCATGCGGCCGCGCGAGCGCCATCGCCGCAGGAAACCGGGAGAGAGATACAGGATATGCATATCGAATCTGCCGAGGAGCAGGTGCTTGCCACGCTTCGTGACTGGTTGCGCGCGGGGCAGCGTGCGTGGCTCTGCACCATTGTCGAGATTGCCGGTTCATCGCCGCGCCCGCTCGGCACACTGATGGCCTGCAATGCCACGGGCAGTCAGGCGGGTTCGCTCTCGGGTGGCTGCGTCGAGGAAGATCTGATCGAGCGTCTGCGAGCCGGCAAGACCGCAGCCGAGACACCCGAATTCTGCAGCTATGGGTTGAGTGCCGAGGAGAACGAGCGTCTTGGCCTGCCGTGCGGCGGGCGGCTCTCGGTGCTGGTCGAGCCGGCGACGGAGGCGACCCATGGCGCGCATCTGGACGAGCTCCTTCTTGCCCTTGCCGGGCGGCGCTGTGTCACCCGAATCGTGCCTTTGGATGGCGGTGCCTGTGCGGTGGAACTCGCGGCGGCAGTCCTGCCGCTAGAGCGTGACGGGGTGCTGCTGCTTCACACACTGGGGCCCCGATTGCGGCTGTTGCTGATCGGTGCCGGCCAGCTGGCACAGAGCCTTTCACTGCTCGCCAGCATGCTCGATTACCGCGTCGTCGTCTGCGATCCGCGTCGCCAGGCGATCGATGCCTGGCGGGGACCCGAGCTGGAACTGGTCTGTG
>CAJADV010000172.1 GCA_903938575.1 uncultured Gammaproteobacteria bacterium | reverse complement strand
CCACAGGTCCACCAGCCGCAGCCGCGCCACGCAGTAACGTACGCAGTCACCGAACATCCCGGCGCGACCCACCGGACCGAGCCCCGTGTCTTCGTCGAAGCAGGCGAGCCAGAGCGCGAGGCGCTCGCGGAAGTCATCGGGTCCGAAATCGCTTAGTCCCGTGCTGGCGCGGGCCGCGGCGAGCACGGCTTCCACATCCATCACCACGGCGGGCGTGGCGGCGATGACCGCCTGCAGGGCTTCCGAGAGAACGGGGTTCGCCAGATCGGCGATGCGTATCGTGCCGTCAGTCTCAGCCATCGCAGTGCACCAGCACCTTCGCGGAATTCTGCTTGTCCTGCGAGACCTCGAAGGCCTCGAGGAAATCGCCGAATCCGTAGTGATGGCTCACCAGCGCCGAGATGTCCACGCTGGTGTCGCAGAGCGCCGCGATCACGGCGGGGAACTCGTCGGGGTAGGCGAGCGACATTTCGAAGGACAGTTCCTTGGCCAGTGCGATCTGGAAGTTGATGGGCACCTCGGCGTGGTGCACCGCCACGATCACCAGCTTGGCGTGGAAGGGTGCCATGGTGACCAGCGACTGCAGCACGGCGCCCACGCCCGTCACCTCGAACCAGAGATTGGCATTGGCCACCGGCCAGCCGAACACATCGCCCTTGCCGTGGGTGCGGCAGAGCGCCTCGAATACCTCCTCGCGCGCCGGGTTGATGGTGGTGCTTGCGCCGAGCGCGCGGGCGCGCTCGAGCCGGCTGTCGGCCATATCGACTACGGTGATATCCCTGACGCCGCGTCGCGCGAGCCCGAACACGATGCCAAGTCCGATGGGGCCGGCGCCCATCACCACCACCTTGTCTCCGGGGCCGGCGCCCGAGCGGTTCACCGCGTGGGTGGCCACCGAGAGCGGCTCGGCCAGTGCGGCACGCTCGAAGGACAGCTCGTCGGGGATCGGGTGGATGGCGCCACCCACGGTGGCATTGGTGACCAGCAGCCAGGGTGCGAAGGCACCGCCCCAGGGCGCACCATTGCCGATGCCGTTGCCGTCGCCCATGGGGTTCACGATCACGCGGTCGCCCACCTTCATGCCCTCTACCTCAGCGCCCACCTCGGCGATGGTGCCGGCCAGTTCGTGGCCCAGCGTGAAGGGCTCGGTGGTGGGGCCGGCCACGCCGCCCACCTTGGTGAAGGCGACATCCGTGCCGCAAATGCCTGCAACCGCCACCCGCACAAGCACATCGCGCGGGCCCGGGACGGGCGCGGGGATGTCGTCGATACGGAGGTCGTTGGGGCCGTGTATGCGGACTGCTTTCATGGGGTTCTCCAGTTATTTTCGATACATGCCGATGTCTTGGCGCGCGGCTGCGGGCGCGCGGGGGCGTAGCCGAGAGACCACTGCGGGGCCGTCAGCGACACCGCAAAGCGGCGGGTCCACAGGGCGCGATGATGCGCCATGAAATGCCGGGCGTCATCCGGGCCGTCCAGTGTCAGAAATCCACGCGCATCAGCGCGGCCACACCACCGGGCAGTCGGGGTGGTCGAGCACGCTGCCCGGCTGTATTTGCGCATGATGGGGTTTTTGCGAAGCCCCGCGCCGGATGCGGTAGCGGGCGTCGTCGCCGCAGTAGCGCACCGACATCGCACGGCGCATGAGGGTAGATGACCCGTTGCCGAGCGCGCCGTGCAGGGTGAGCGCGTGGTGCACCGTGAGATCGCCCCTCTCCATGTCGAAGCAGAGGATCTCGGCGTCCTTGCGGTTGGCGTGGTAGTCGGGCGCGTCCTCGCCCTCGGTGTCGGGCATGGATTCCTGCTGCACGAAGTAATTGGGACGGTACATCTTTTTCCAGGTGTGGCTGCCCTTCACGAAGAGCAGCGAGCCGGTCTCGCGACGCACCGGGTCTAGCGGCACCCAGGTGGTGCAGATCTGGCTGCCCTCGACGTGGAAGTAGGGCAGGTCCTGATGGAACATCGTTTTCTCGACGGTGCCGGGCTCTTTCACGAGGATGCTGTCCTCGTAGAGATTTACCTTGGCCGACCGCAGTAGCGCACCCACGATGCCCGGCAGGGGCGAGTCACAGGCGAAACTGCGGCAGGCGGGATCGGTTTTCCAGTGATCCGTGCCGCCGTAGAAATGGGCCTTTGGCTTTGCGGCGCCGTCGCTGCGGCTGGCGCCGAAATCCGAGAGGCTGAAGCGTGACTCGGACTGCAGCCAGCGCTGCACGCCCTCTTCGAGCAGCGCGAGCCAGCTCTCCGGCATGATGCCGCGCAGGCACACGGCCCCATCACGCCAGAAGGCGTTGATTTCTTCTGCCGTGACATCGCGCAGCGCCGGCGCTTGAAGAGGGCTCATATGCCTTGTCCGCTCCCATGTTGACCGGATCATACGGGCCCGCCAGCCGTGTGCCTACCGGCGTGGAGGCGCGAATCCGGACACGAGGGATTTTCCTCCGCAGTGACGCCCTGGCTAAGACACGCGACAGGCGCGCCTGACAGCCTGAGCCCGGCGGAGCGGCAGCCTTCCTCGAGCACCGTGATGGCGGTGTTGAAGTCGAATGCCCGCACCGCGCTCTCGAGTTGCGGATACATATCGGGAAGGTTCGCCTGCAGCATGGGTGCGTGCGCCTGAATTACCGAAGCCACCTTGAACTCGCCCTGCGACAGCATGTGCCTGATCTCGTTGCAGGCTTCACGCAATTCGGCGTCGTTGGTTGATCGGGTCGCCAGGTCGGCTGCCGCCTCGACTGCCTCGGCGTTGTGATCGGGCCGGGAGGCGAGTTCACGTACCGCATCACGGAGTCTGCCCGGCAACACTGGCTTCAGCAGCACCGCACCCACATCGGGAATCTGGGTCCCCGGATCGCTGACAAGGAGCGCGATCCGGGGCTGTACTGGCAGCGCCAGCGCACGGATAAGGTGGGTCAATTCCCGCGCGCTCGCGCCTGGCAGCGAGGCGTCGAGCAGCATGATCGGAACGGCTCGCTCCTCCGCCGCGGCAGTGCTGAGCAGCTGCAGTGCCTCGGCGGTGTTGGTGGCGCGCAGCACGCTGCAACCCAATTGTTCCATCTGGTAACTCAGCATCCGCGCAAGGCTGCTGTTTTCCTCTGCCACCAGCACGCGCGCCCCTTGCAGCGCGGGTTCGCTCCACAGCGCCTCCTGCGTTTGCATACTGCCGGTCTCCAGGGGCAAGTTGAACCAGAAGCAGCTGCCCGCGCCGGGTGTGCTGTCGACGCCAATGGTGCCGCCCATCAGTTCCACCAGCCGCTGCGCGACGGCGAGCCCGAGCCCCATGCCTTCGTAGCGTCGCGTGGTGGCGTCGTCGAGTTGCTTGAAGGTCTGAAACAGCAGGGCCCGCTGCTCGGGCTCGATGCCGATGCCGGTGTCGCGCACCGTCACACCCAGCAGCACGCTGTTGTCGCTGCGACGTTCCTGCTTCAACTCCACGACAACCTCGCCCTGCTCGGTGAACTTGATGGCGTTATCGACCAGGCTGAACAGGATTTCCCCGATGCGCTGGGGGTCGCCGATCAGGGTGTTTTTCAGCTCCGGGGCGATGTCCAGAACGAGTTCCACCGGCTTGCCGAGCAGCCGCTCGCGCAGGCTTTCGACCAGCGTCGCCAGCAGCTCCTCGGGTTGGAATGCAGCCTGCTCGAGCGTGAGCGCGCCCGCCTCAATGCGGGAGAAATCGATGACGCGGTTGATCATTTTCAGCAACCGGCGGCTCGCATTGAGGATCTCGCGCAATTGTTTGCGTCGTCGCTCGGCGGGTTCGGTGTCCAGCAGCAGCGTCGAGAAGCCCATCACCGCGTTCAAGGGCGTGCGCAGTTCGTGACTTACGGCACGCAGGAAGGCGCCCTTTGCCACGTTGGCGCTTTCGGCGGCCTCCTTGGCCTGCCGCAAATCGGCGGTGCGCAGAGCCACCTGTTGTTCCAGGGTTTCCCGCTGCTTTACCAGGCTTTCCATGAGGTCGTGCGTGTGGGTCACGTCCGTCATGACGCCGGTAAGCCAGAGCGGCTTGCCCTTCGGGCTCATGGTGACGCGGGTGCGCTGCTTGACCCAGCGAACCCAGTGTCCGGCCTCGACAATCCGGTATTCGATCTCGAAGGGTTGTCCGCGCGAGGTTGCCCAGGTCATCACTTTTACCACGCGCTCCAGATCGTCCGGATGCACCAATTCCCGAAAGAAGCGCTGATTTCCAATCCAGTACGACGGAGCCTTTCCGCTCAGCTCCCTGACGCCCTCGCTCAGATACTCGAAGGTCCAGGGCGGTGTCGCATCGGCACGGAATACGGTGCCCGGTATGCTGTTCACCAGCGCGGCATAGCGGTCGTGGTTGTCGGTGGCGCCGCGGTGCGCCGCCAGCATCCTGCGCTGGTAGCTGGCGCCCAGCAGCATGAGACCAAACAGCCCGAGCGCGAGGCCAAGCCCGCCGTAGAAAACGACGCTTGGGCGTGTGCCGAGGTAGCGCGCCTCGAAGGCCGGACTGCTGCCCATGCGCAAGGTCCAGTGGCGCCCGGCAAGATCGAGGTCTCGCTCCAGTGCGAGCCGCGGTGCGTGGTTGCCGCGGGTGCTGAACAGCAGGCTCTGCGGGGAAGGCTTGCCGTCGAAGAGTTCCACCACGGCATCGGTTTCGAGGTTTGGCTGCAGGCCCGGCACCAGATCTTCCGCGCGCAGCACGCACACCATGAATCCCGCCAGCGCCTGGCGCCGCTCCTGCGCCGTGCTCGGTTGCGTGTCGGCGCGGTACACCGGCACATAGAGCGACACGGCCGATCGGGCGCTGCCTATGGCGCCCATTGGGTGCCCTGAGGGCTCCGACAAGGCGGGCTGGCCGGTATCCAGCACGGCTTCCATGGCGGCCCGCTGCACGGGATCTGACCATGCGTCGAAGCCGAGGGCGCGGAGATTTTCGCCCGCCATGGGGTGAAGGTAGACGATGCTCGCGTAGCGTTCCCGCTCGCCAGCTGGCGCGATATCAAAGTCAGGGAAGCCATCGGCGCGCATGGCGGCTACGGCAGCGCTGCGCTGGTCTGCGTTCAGCATGGACGCGTAGCCGATCAGCTGTGCGCCGCGCAGTTTGTCGCTGCGCATGGCGTGGACCAGGAAGGCCTGCCAATCCCCCCGGTTGACGGGGTTCGCTCCGCCCAGTTCCAGGGCGCCGTATTCCAGCAGGTTCTGGTAAGCCCCCAGACGTTCCCGCAGGGCGATCGCCAGTTGGTCAGCGGTGGGCGACAGGCGTTCGTGGGATTGTTGTGCCTGGCTGCGGGATTCCAGACGCCACAGCGCTCCAGTGACCATCACACTGATTGCCAAGGCCAGCGCGAGCCCTGGAGCCAGTGCTCCGCAGAGCTTGCTCCAGCCAAGGCCACGGAACCCGGCGAGCGAGCCCGGCGTTGTATCGCGAGCCGATTCGAGCTCGCACTCCGCCCTTTCTGGCTCCATTGCACGTCTCCTTGTGCCACTACAGCTGAACGTCGCATCCTGGTCGGGATGCCGCGGTCCGCGCGCTGCCGACTTTCCGAGTGGGCTGCAATACGCTCGGGATGTTGCGACCCCTCCATAGATCCTCGGGAGGGAGAAAACATCTGATACCAGCGTAGTAAAGGTCTTCATGCGGCAGATCAAAAATGCCATGTTTGTTAGGGAATTTCCCCTATTTATGCCTTCTTTGGGGTGGCGCGGTGTGATTATCAAGTGCTGTGCCGTGTGCCGTGTGCCGTGTGCCGTGTGCCGTGTGCCGTGTGCCGTGTGCCGTGTGCCGTGTGCCGTGTGCCGTGTGATTGAGGGAGGATCGCGGATGAAAAAGACATCGTTTTTAAGCAGCGTATCGCTGTGCATCGGCGCGGGATTCCGGCGTTGGCTGCCGCTGCCTGTGCGGCGCTGTGGCGGCGGTGGGTGCGCTCGGGTAGCGTTGCCCGCCCTTTCCGCCGTGGTATTCAGTGCGGGCCTGTTGTTCGTGCAGCAGGCGATGGCGCAGACCCCGCCGCCTCGCCCGCAGCCGGAGCCTCCTGCCGAGCAGGCCGCGCCCGCCGTGTTGCCCGGCAAGGCCAAGGGCGCCTGGACGGGCGAGTACCCCATCCCGAAACCGCCGCTGCCCGAGGGGCCGGTCCCGGCGCCGCCACCCGCGCCCGAGGTGCCGCAGAAAGCTGCGCCCGAGCCGGTAGAAAAATCCCCTGCCCAGCCCGGGAAGCATCCCTCGTGATAAACGTGATGTGCCCACGGTGATGCCGCTTGGTCCGCTGGTCGCCAACCAGTCTGTTTCTCCGTACTATCGCGCCAGTTTCATGGAGTTCCTCCCGGCGTGATCGAGCGCTTTGTCGGTGCAGTTGATGCCCTCAACGAGTGGACCGGCCGCGCCGTGGCCTGGCTCACGCTCGGTTGCGTGCTCACCTGCTTCGCGGTGGTGGTGCTGCGCTACGCCTTCGACACGGGCTATCCGTGGATGCAGGAACTCTACGTGTGGCAGCACGCGGTGGTGTTCATGGCGGGCGCGGGCTACACCTTCCTGCACCGGGGTCACGTCAACGTCGATGTCCTCTACGGCAAGCTCGGTGCGCGCGGCAAGGCCTGGATAGATATCCTCGGGACGCTGCTCTTCCTGTTTCCGTGGCTGGCGGTGGTGTGGTTCACCTCGCTGCCTTTCGTAAAGGCCTCGTGGCGGGTGTTCGAGTCCTCGGGCAACGCCAACGGCATGCCCGCTATGTACCTGCTCAAATCCATGCTGCTGGTGTTCTGCGTGCTGATGTTCCTGCAGGGGCTTTCGTTGATTGCACGGCGCGGGTTGTTCCTGGCTGGCCGGCCCCTGAATGACCAGCACGAGGAGCCGCTGACCGATGCGCCGATCTGACGCACGCCCGGCGGGGCCACGCCGATGAGCACCGTGCTGAGCGGCGAATTGCTCTCGATCGCTATGTTCCTGGTCACCATTGCCGCCGTGATGGCGGGTTATCCGGTTGCCTTCACGCTCGCGGGCTTGGGCTTGCTGTTTGCGGCGCTGGGGCTTGGCGCCGGCGTTTTCGATATGGCGATCCTCTCGGCCCTGTCCGAACGCTACTTCGGCACCATGACCAACGAGACGCTGGTGGCGGTGCCGCTGTTCGTGTTCATGGGCGTGATGCTCGAACGCTCGAAGATCGCCGAGGCGCTGCTCACCACCATGGGCGAGCTCTTCGGCAGCCTGCGCGGCGGGCTCGGCTATTCGGTGGTGATCGTGGGTGCGCTGCTGGCGGCCTCCACGGGTATCGTCGGCGCCACCGTGGTGACCATGGGTCTGCTCTCCCTGCCCGCCATGATGCGTGCAGGTTACGACCCCAAGCTCGCCGCCGGCACCATCTGTGCGGCCGGCACGCTGGGGCAGATCATTCCGCCCTCGACGGTGCTGATCTTCGTCGGGGACATCCTGCAGGGCGCCAACCAGCAGGCGCAGCTATCGCTCGGCAACATGGCGCCCGATCCCATCTCGGTGGGGCAGCTCTTCGCGGGGGCGATGATCCCCGGGCTGGTGCTGGTGGGGCTCTACCTCTCGTGGATCGTGTACAAGGCGATCACCGACCCGGACTCCTGTCCGCCACTCGTGATGACAGAGGCCGAGCGCGCGGGTCTGGGGCGCCGCGCGCTGCGTGCGCTGGCGCCGCCCTTGGGGCTCATCCTGGCGGTGCTGGGCTCGATACTGGCCGGCATTGCAACGCCCACGGAATCGGCCTCGGTGGGTGCGGTCGGCGCCATGGTGCTCGCCGCGGCCAATCGCCAACTCAATATGGCGATGTTGCGCGAAGTGATGCGCTCCACGCTCAGCATCAACTCGATGGTCTTCGTGATCCTGCTCGGCGCCAGCGTCTTCAGCCTGGTGTTCCGCGGCCTGGGCGGCGAGAACCTGGTGCACGATGCGCTGTCCGCCATGCCGGGTGGTGCTTTCGGCGCCGTGCTGGCCACCATGCTGGTGATCTTCTTCCTTGGCTTCTTCCTCGACACCTTCGAGATCATCTTCATCGTGGTGCCCATCGCCGCGCCGGCGCTGATCCGCATGGGCGTGGATCCGGTGTGGCTCGGCGTGATGATCGGCATGAACCTGCAGACGAGCTTCCTCACCCCGCCCTTTGGTTTCGCCCTGTTTTATCTGCGCGGCGTAGCCGGCAAGATGGTGCAGACCATCGATATCTACCGTGGCGTGGTGCCTTTCGTGGGTCTGCAGGTGTTGGGGCTCGCGCTGGTGTGGGCGATCCCCTCGATGGCCACCTACCTGCCGGCGCGACTCTTTGCGGCCGAGGCCGCTGACAGCGCCAGCGCGGTCAGCGCGGAGGCCATGCCGGCCGGACGCGCAGGATCGCCGGTCGCGGATGATTTCCGCGATCTCTTCCCCGCGCCGGGCGAGCCGCGCAACGCGCCGTGGATGGACGATTTTCGCGAGTTGCTGCCCTGATCAGCCCCTCAGCCTGAGCTCGAAGGGCAGTTGCCGCGCGTTCATGAAGGCCTGTTCGCCGATGCGCGACCACGGAATGATGTCCTGCCTGAAGGCAAGGAAGTCCTCGATGATCCGCTGCACGATCCGGTTGGGCGAGCGGTCGCCCGCGTGGAGTTCGTTCAGCACCTCGTTGGCTTTCTCGCCGCAGGCCATCAGCACGTCCTCGGGCAGACCGCGCACGATCACGCCGTGTTCCTTCACCAGCGTGCGCAGCGCGGGCCCCGAGCGGGCATTGAATTCGGCGAGCGTGTCCTTGTAGGCGGCATCACAGGCGGTGCGCACGATGGCCTGGAGCTCGGCGTCGAGCGACTGCCAGGCCTCTTCGTTGATCATCAGCTGCAGCCCGGCGCCGGGTTCGTGGTAGCCGTGCGAGTAGTAGTACTTGCAGACCTGGTAGAAGCCGAGCGCGAGATCGTTGTAGGGCCCGATCCACTCGGCGCCGTCGATGGCGCCCGACTGTAGCGCGGGGAAGATCTCTCCGCCCGGCAGCGTCACGCTGGTCATGCCGAGCTTCTGCAGGATGCGCCCCTGATTGCCGGGTGAGCGGAATTTGAGGCCCTTCAGATCCTCCAGCGAGCGCACCTCGTTGCGGAACCAGCCGAACATCTGCGTGCCCGTGCTGCCGGCCAGAAAGGCGCGGATGCCGAAGGGCGCGTAGAGCTCGTCCCAGAGTTTCTGGCCGTTGCCATAGCGCACCCAGGCGTCCATCTCGTCAGCCGTGAAGCCCCACGGGAATGCCGTGAAGAAGGCACAGCCCTCGGATTTTCCCGTGTGGTAATAGGCCGCGTCATGGCCCATCTGCGCGGTGCCGCTCGCCACGGCGCTGAAGCACTCCAGCGCCGGCACCAGTTCGCCCGCGCCGTAGACCTTCACCGTGAGCCGCCCACCCGACATGGCGGTGATATTGGCTGCTAGACGCTCGGCGCCTGTGCCCAGCCCCGGCAGGCCCTTGGGCCAGCTGGTGACCATGCGCCATTCCTTGAGACCACTCGAAATGGCAGGCGCGGCAATGACTGCGCCGCCCCCAATCGCCGTGGCCTGTACGAAGGATCTGCGTTTCACCTTGGTGCTCCGACTGCTGTCCGTGACTGACGGTGGCTACCATAGCCGCCGTGGGGCAGGGTAGCCACCCTCGGCAGCTCTGCCGGGTTCGGGGTAGCGTACACAGCGCGGAGCCATGTCCGGACGGGGAGCCATGAAAGGACGTATCCGCCGCAAATCCGTGCCGGGGCCGGTGAGCCCGCCGCGGCTGCCCGAGGCGCTGCTGTGCCCGCTCTGCGATCGGCTGATTCCGCCGGCGCAGAGGGATGCGCACCACCTGGTGCCGCGTTCCAAAGGCGGGCGAGAAACCGAGTACCTGCACCGCATCTGCCATCGCCAGATCCACGCGCTGCTCACCGAGACGGAACTCGCGCGTGAATACAGCACCCTGGAAGCACTGCAGGCCCATCCCGGAATGGCGCAGTTCCTCGCCTAGGTGCGTGGCAAGCCGCCGGCTTTCAGCGAGCGCACGCGCAAGAGCGCGCGTATCCGCGATAAACCCCGTCGCTGAAACGCAGGCATGGCAGGGAGCCCGGCTTCGCCGTAGCATCGGCCGATCCACTCAGGGAGGCCACGCCGTGGACCTGTCTCGTTTTCCGCGCCGCCGTTACAGCGCCGCCCCCACGCCCATCGATCCTGCACCGCGCTTCAGCGCAGCCCTCGCGGCCACCTGCCCCGGGGGCAGGGGGCCAGAGGTCTGGATCAAGCGCGATGACATGCTTGGCCTCTTCCCCGGTGGCAACAAGACACGCAAGCTCGAGTTCCTTGCCGGCGAGGCGCTCGCGCAGGGCGCCGATACGCTGATCACCTGCGGCGCACCGCAATCGAACCATTGCCGCATCACGCTGGCCGCCGCGGTGCGCGAGGGCCTGCGCTGTCGTTTCATCATCGAAGAGCGTGTACCCGGCAGTTACAGCCCCACCGCAAGCGGCAACAACTTCATGTTCCGGCTTCTCGGGGTGGACGCCATCACCGTGGTGCCCGCGGGCAGCGACATGCTCGCGGCCATGCAGCAAGAGGCTGCGCAGGTTCGCGCCGCCGGCGGGCGGCCCTACATCATCCCGGGCGGGGGTTCGAATGCGGTGGGCGGGCTGGGCTACGTAGCCTGCGCGCAGGAACTGCAACAGCAGTTCTTCGACAGTGGCCAGCGCTTCGATCGCGTGGTGGTGGGCTCGGGCAGCTCGGGCACCCACGGCGGGCTGCTTGCGGGATTCCTCGGCAACCGCATCGATATCCCCATCCTCGGCATCGGCGTGAGCCGCGATCCACCCGATCAGGAGCCCCTGGTGCACCGGGAGGCGCAGGCCGTCGCTGACCTGCTCGACGTGGGCCTGCACATTCCGCGTGAAGCGGTGCGCAGCGTGGGCGGTTACTGGCGGCCCAAGTATTCGGTGCCCAACCCGATGATGGTCGAGGCGGTGCAGATGCTCGCACGTACCGAGGCGATCCTGCTGGACCCTGTTTACACCGGCAAGATCATGGCCGGGCTGATCGGTCTGGCGCGAGCGGGGGAGTTGGCACCCGGCGAGCGGGTGCTGTTCCTGCACACGGGAGGGCTGCCGTCGCTGCATGCCTACGAAGAGGTGGTGCTCGGCGGTTGACGGCCGGGGTCAGGGCCCGAGGCAGTCTATGATCGCGGCGATGTCCTCGCCGGCCATCAGCATGCAAGAGAGATGGCGTGGCTCAGCGCCGCACCACGCGACGCAGATGGAAGGTGTGACGCCAGGAGCCGTCCTGCAGGTGCTCGCTCTCGGCCCAGCCGCCGGCGCCGGAGAACTTGCCCGAGCCGCCCGTGATCGGGCGTATCAGCGCGGCTCCGACCGCGATCGTGCTCGAGGTGCCGGGGTAATAGCCGCTGCCGCTCACTACCAACTGGTCGGCAGATCCCGACAGATTCTGCGTGCCCTCGCCGAACACGAAATTCAGCGTGGTCATGCGCACCTCGTCGCCGGCGGTCGGGTAGTCGATGCTGGTGGTGAGGAGCTGCGCATCCAACCGACCCACTTCGGTGCCGTTGGTGTCGAGGGTCGGCGTGGCCGGCAGCACCCGCAGGTCGCCAAGCGTGTGACCGGCGGATCCCGCGGTGACCAGAATCGTTGCCACCGGCGCGTGGGTCACAGCGAAGACGCGGGTGACCAGCGTGGTCACAAGCCCCTGCGCCTCGCTCGCTGCGGGTTGCAGCAGGAGTGCGGCCGAGAGCGCGAGGGCGATGCGCATCAAGGCGTGGCGCCTGGCGGGTTGTGTGTTCATGCGGTGTGCTTCCTTGAGTTCATGGATCGGTACGTTCGGTCACGCGGTGCTCGCTCGAGGCAGTTGCCATCACTGCGTGGCGATCCACTCATCAACCACCTTGTCCAGGATGCCGAGTGGCATCGCGCCGTTCATCAGCACGACCTCGTGGAAGGCAGGCAGGTCGAAGCGCTCGCCCAGCGCCTTTTCGGCCTTCTGGCGCAGGCGGATGATCGCGAGCTGGCCGGTCTTGTAGGCGCAGGCCTGGCCGGGCCAGACCACGTAGCGCTCGATTTCACGCACCACATCGTCTTCGCTGTTACTGGTGTTGGCGAGCATGTAGGTGATGGCTTCCTCGCGTGACCAGCGCCGTGCGTGCATGCCGGTGTCCACCACCAGGCGCACGGCGCGGAAGCGCTCGTCGTTCAGGCGCCCGAGATTGCCCCAGGGGTCGTTGGCGTAGAGCAACATGTCCTCGGCCGCGACGCGCTCGGCGTAGAGCGCCCAGCCCTCGGCGTAGGCATTGAAAGGTGAAAGCTTGCGCAGCATCGGCACGTTCTCGATCAGCTGCGAGGCGGAGAGCTGGAAATGGTGCCCGGGCGCTGCCTCGTGGTAGAGCAGGGTGGGCAGTTGCCAGCGCGGATTATCGGCGGTGTTTTTCTGGTTGATGTAGAAACGCCCCGGGCGCGAGCCGTCCAGCGCCGGCGCGTTGTAGTAGCCGCCCGCGCTGGAGTCCTGCGAATACTCCGGCACCCGCACGATCTCGAGGGGCTGCGGCGGCAGCGTGATGAAAAAATCTTTGGCCCGCGCCATCACCTCGGTGTTCAGCTTGCCGAGATAGTCGAGCATCTGCTGGCGGCCTTCGTCGGTGTTGGCGAAGAGCTGCGCCGGATCCTGGCTGAGCGCGCGCAGGCGATCGGCGACGCTGCCCTCAGTACGCCCGAGGGACCTCAGGATGGCGTCCATTTCGCTGTCGATGCGCGCCACCTCGGCCAAGCCGAGCGCGTGCAGCTCTTCTGCCGTCATGTCCGTGGTGGTGTTGGATTTGAGCGCGGCGGCGTAGATGCGTTCGCCGTCGGGGATACGCCAGATGCCGGCGTCGTGCGTGGCGGTCTTTGCCATGTCCTCGAAGAGTCCGATCATCCGCTGGTAGGCGGGGATCACGGCCTCCCCCACGATGTCCGTGGCCTCGGCCACGATGGCCTCCTTGCGTGCGGCATCCAGGCCCTCGATTTTGTCGAGCTTCGGCGCCAGTGTGCTTACTAGCGGGTTCTTTGCTGCGCCCTCTTCGATGAAAGAGCGCATGCCGCTGATGGACTTGGCGATGATGAAATCCGGCGGCACGACGCCGTGGGTGCGGTCGTCCTCCACGCGCACCCGGCTCTCGTCCAGCACGCGGCCGAACTCACGCAGCCGCGAGAGGTAGCGCTCCGCGCTTTTCTCGCTGACCACCACATGGGTGTCGGTGAGGAACTGCGGCAGGTTCACCGTGACGCCTGATATCTGGTTCACGCGATAGCCGCCGTAGGGGAATTCCGCCTGGCGGATCATGTCGTCCAGAAACCAGACCGCGATCTCCCAGCTGAGCTTTTCCTGCCCGGAGAGTTCGGCCGGATCGAAGCGGTCCATGCGCGTGCGTGCCGCACGCAGCCGTCCGAGCATTTCCTCTTCCTTGACGCGGGTGTAGTCGCCCAGCTTGCCGCTGTGGAAATCGAGCGCGGTGTTGTCGATCAGACCGATGCCGGAGAGGAGCTCTGGCGTGTCCAGCGCGAACTCGGCGCTGAACTGGTTAACGGTGTTGTTCACCGTTACGGGGTAGAACCAGAACCACACCGATGCGCCACCGAGCGCCACGACGAGCAGCAGCAGTAGACCTCCCCCGATTTTTCCGGCCATGCGCATTGTCTGTCTCCTGCGTTATATGCCGCCAGGCGGCGGCGTTTTTGATCGGGTGCCCGGCGCGCGGGCTGCGCGCCGCGTGTTCAGCTGTTGCGTGCTGCAGTCCGTCCTGCGCGTCGCCCGAAGAACGTGGCGTCCCCCACGGAAAATCCGCTCGCGTAGCCCTCGCCACTGCGTGGCAGCCCGGCCGCGTTACGACCGGCAGCATAGAGCCCCGGTATCACCGCACCGCTTGGCCGGCGCACCTCCCCGTCGACGGTGGTGTCCAGCCCGCCCAGCGTGAACGAGGGGTAGTAGATCCCGCTGTCGATGGAGAAATCCAGCAGCGCGTACGGGGGTTTGTCGAGCGGCCGCAGGAAATCCCGGTGCTTGTGGAAGAGCGGGTCCTCGCCGCGCGCGGCGAAACGGTTGTAGGTGGCCATGGTTGCGGCCAGCGTGCCCTCGGGGAAGCCGGCATCGCGCTCGAGTTCCTCGAAGCTCTCGCCCACCTCTTTGACCTGCGCTGCGGCGTAGAGCGGCGGCTCGGTGAAGATGGTGCTGTCGACCACCATATATGCCTTGCGGCCCGACTGGTTCAGGCAGTGGTGGCCGCCGCGTGCGTGGTAGCAATCCTCGTTCACGAAGCGCTGGCCCTGCTCGTTCACGAACACGCCCTCGCAGAAGGCCCCTGCCGGGTACCAGATCACCGAGACGAAACCCTCGCTCATGTTGATGGCCGCACCGCCCGCGCCGATGCCCATCAGGATGCCGCCCCCGGTGTCGTTGGGGTTGCCGATCGGTGTTGCGTCCTGCAGCCGCGGGGCGTATTTGGCGACCATCTCGCGGTTCATCACGAAGCCCCCGGCACACAGCACCACGCCGCGCCTCGCACCAAAGGCCCGCAGCTCGCCGTCCTGCCGGCACAGCGCGCCGACGATGCGGCCGTTGTCGTGGATCAGGGCGAGTGCGCGGGTGTCTGTTTCCACGCGGATCGGGCTGCGCGCGACCGCCGCTTTCAGCGTGGCCATCAGCGTGGCGCCGCCGTCCTCCCAGAAGGCCTTGGGCTTGTGGGCGCGCGGGGCAGGCTTTGCGGCCTGTGATTCGCGGAAGCCCTTTTCGTTGCCGGACCAGGTGAGTGACTGGTATTCGGGCGTGTTGGTGTGCTTGCCGCCGTAGTACTCGGGGTTGAACACCACGCCCTGATTCACCAGCCAGTCGAAGTGCTCGAGGCTTCCCTCGCAGTAGGCGCTGATCTTGTCTGCGTCGGCATTGGCGCCCGCCGCGATGCGGATGTAGGCCTCCATGTCCGCGCGCGTGTCGCTGAAGCCGCAGGCGTTCTGGATGGGCGTGCCGCCGCCGAGATAGATCTGTCCCCCGGAGAGCGCCGTGGTCCCGCCGCCATCGCTGGCCACCTCGAGCACGGTGACTTCAGCGCCGCAGGCGGCGGCCTCCAGTGCCGCGCAGGCCCCGGCACCCCCGTAGCCGATCACCAGCACATCGGTGTGGGTATGCCACGCGGCGATGTCGTGCGCGGCAATCGCAATAGACGCATCAGGTGAGCGTGACATATGCCGGCCTCCTTAGAATTTTTACGCATGGTATCCGCAAGCGTCGGCGTCGTGGGTGGGCAATGCTGCCTGCCCGTGTGGCCTGCGCCCGGCGTGTGCCGGAGCAAGCCTGCCGTTGCCGCGTTGCGGACGGGCAGGGGATCCCTCGTTCAGATGAATGATCCGCCGCCGCCGGCCATGGTCTAGAGTGCCTCGAAGCAGTAAATCAACAGGGTGTGCGGTAATGACGGCAGAAGCGGGCGAGCGAAAACTGCGGGTGATCGTGATGGGCGCGGGCATGGCCGGGGTGCTCTGCGGCATCCGGCTGCTGCAGGCGGGCATCGATTGCGTGATCTACGAGAAGGCCGATCGTGTGGGCGGCACCTGGCGCGAGAACACCTATCCCGGCCTTACCTGCGACGTGCCATCCCACGCCTACACCTACTCCTTCGAGCCCAATCCCGACTGGACGCATATGCTGCCGCCGGGAGCCGAGATCCAGGAATACTTCGAGCGCACCACCCGCAAGTACGGTGTGGACCGGATCATCCGCTTCAACCAGGAGGTGAGTGCCTGCGAGTACCGTGATGGTCGCTGGCACATGCGCACCAAGTCCGGGCTGGAGGACACGGGCGATATCGTGATCGCCGCCACCGGGGTGCTGCACCACCTGAATCTGCCGCAGATCGAGGGGCTGGCGAGTTTTGGGGGCGCCTGTTTCCACACCGCGCGCTGGGATCACTCGGTGCCGCTCGACGGACGGCGCGTGGGCGTGGTGGGCAACGGCTCCACGGGCGTGCAGATCGTCTCGGCGCTGGCCGGGCGGGTCGCGAAGCTCTGCCACTTCCAGCGCACTGCGCAGTGGATCATGCCCACCGAGAATGCCCCATTCAGCGAGGAATACCGCGCCGCGCTGCGCAACGATCCCGCGCGCTTGCGGGAGCTGCAGATCAACCCCACGCCCGACTACACCCTGAACGTCGAGCGCTTCAACAACGCGCTGGTGGATGCCAAATCCGCAGGCATCGACGAGATCGAGATGTACTGCCGCCAGAACCTGGAACACGGCGTGCAGGACCCGGTGCTGCGGGAGCGGCTGCGGCCGAACTACCGCGCCAACT
>CAJADV010000171.1 GCA_903938575.1 uncultured Gammaproteobacteria bacterium | reverse complement strand
GGCGGCAACGCGGCCAGCGTGCCATACCGGTTGGACACGAAGGCATCGCGCGGATCTTCCCGCGTGAGGATGGCGGCGATAGACAAGCCCGCCGGCAGCTCCATAGGCACGTCCTTGATCGAATGCACCGCCAGATCGGCGCGACCCTCGAGCATGGCGGCCTCGAGCTCCTTCACGAAAAGTCCCTTGCCGCCGATCTTGGCCAGCGGCACATCGAGGATGCGGTCGCCCTGGGTGACCATGGGCAATAGCTCGACGGTGGCGCCCGCCGCGATCATCCGGGCGGCGACATGCTCGGCCTGCCACATGGCGAGCTGGCTGCGGCGAGTGGCTATACGGAAAGTACGTGTGGCCATGCGTTGTTCTGCCTGCGGGCACTGGAGCGCCCATGATAAGGCCCGGAGAGCGATGCCGGCACCCTCAGAGACGCTCCAGTGCGGCACGAACCTCGGCGAGATGGCGCCGGCTCACCACGGGCCGTACATCCACCGCATCGAGGAGGACCGACCACTCGCCGCTCGGGAGGCGCTGGAGGCCACGGATGTGGGCACGGCCAACGAGGGCATTGCGGTGCACACGCAGGAAGCGCGCCGGGAACTCCTCCTCCAGATCGCGCAGGCTCTCGTCCAACAGGAGGCTGCCGCCGGGATGAATCGCGCTCACGTACTTCTGGTCGGCCAGCAGCAGGCGCACCGCGGCGACCTCCAGCAGCCGGGTTCCGGCGCTGCTGCGGCTGCTGAGACAGCGCCGCTCCTCACGCGTGGCATCGGCAAGCGCACGCAACTGATAGCGCGAAGTCGCCGCAGCCGCAGCAAGCGCGGCGGCAAGCTTGTCGCGTTGCACCGGCTTCAGCAGATAACCGACCGCGCGACTCTCGAAGGCGGCAATCGCGTACTCATCGAAGGCAGTGCAGAAGACGATGGCGGGCGGGTGCTCAGCCTGCCCGATGTGACGGGCGGTTTCGATGCCATCCATGCCCGGCATGCGGATATCCAGCAACACCACGTCGGGCTCGAAAAGCCGGTTCTGTTCGAGCGCCTCAGTGCCGTTCGCGGCCTCGCGGATTTCGTCACCCGCATCGCGCGCCTGTAGTAGTCGACGCAGCCGCTCGCGCGCGAGCGGCTCGTCATCGACCACCAGCACCTTCACGCGTCACCCGGCATGGGCAGCGTGAGCACGGCGCAGAACACACCCTCGCGCGGTCCCGCAAGAAGCTCGGCCGCGCCCCCGTAGATAGCTGCCAGCCGCGAACGGATATTCCCGATCGCCATGCCACTGCCGGTGCTGGCCGTTGCGGAGGACGGCACCGGGTTGGTGATGGCACACCGCAACCGTCCCGACACACAAGAAATATCCAAGCTCACCACACCGCCCTCCGGGAGGGGTTGGACGCCGTGATAGACCGCGTTCTCCAGCAGTGGCTGCAGGCAGAGCGGCGGCAGTTGTGTGCCGGCGGGCAAGGGGTCGACGCGTAGCTCGAAGCGGAGCCGCTCGCCGAGGCGCCAGCCCTCGAGGCGCATGTAGCGCCGGCAGAGATCGAGCTCCTCGTCCACCGGCACCGTGCGCCGCCCCTCGCGGAGGCTCGCGCGAAAGAGCTCTGCGAGATCCTCAACGGCACGCTCGGCCTGCTCGGGCGCCACCGGGATCAGACTCGCGATGATGTTCATGCTGTTGAACAGGAAGTGCGGGCGAATCCGGGCCTGCAGGGCGCGAATCCGCGCATCGAGTTCGGCACGCTCACGCTCGATCAATTCACCCTGCAGATGAAAGTAGCGCAGGGCCGCCATGCCAAGCAGCCCGCAGATGAGGAGATTGCGGACCAGCGCAGGCAGGTCAGCGCTGAAGGGGTAACCGCCGATGGCGCTCCACAGCAACCACCGCTGGCCGAGACTCGAGAGCACGCAAGTGCCGAGTATCAGCACAAGCGCTGCAGTCGCGCCCGCGGGCAGCGACCAGCGTGCGATCCGCGGCGCGAGCGCGCAGAGAACCGCAGCACTCGCGAGCATGTTCCAGCAGATGAACGCGGCCGTGCGACCGAGGCCGATCCAGTCGAACTCGCTCAGCCCCGACTCAAAGAGCACCAGACACAGGGCCAGCAACACGCCGATCAGTGAGAGAAAAAGCACCGGGCGTCCGGAACACAGGTCGGGGATGCGCAGGCCGCGCCGGCCTGTGCCGCCGCGAGCAGCCGCTTCCGGAGAGAGGTGCGTGCCGTCTTCTGACTCGATCATGTACGTAGTTTAGACCGCGGGCGTGGCGTGGCTATAATCCCCGTCCCTCCGCCGCACAGCACGGACATCCCCGATGGACAACCCGAAGGCTTCCAAACCCTGGGGAGGCCGCTTCACCGAGAGCACCGACGCCTTCGTCGAGCGCTTCACCGCCTCGGTGTCCTTCGACCAGCGCCTCGCCTTGCACGACATCCGCGGATCGCTGGCGCACGCCGAGATGCTGGTCCGCGCCGGGGTGCTCTCCGACCAGGAGTTCGGTTCGATTTGCGCGGGACTCGCGGAGATACGCGAGGAAATCGAGGCCGGTCGCTTCCCCTGGAGCGTGGCGCTCGAGGATGTGCACATGAACATCGAGGCGCGCCTCACGGAGCGCATCGGTATCGCCGGCAAGAAGCTGCACACGGGGCGCTCGCGCAACGACCAGGTCGCCACCGACATCCGGTTGTGGCTGCGCGCCGAGATCGACAACATCGACGCCGAACTGACGCGGCTGCAGTCGGCGCTGATCGCTCTCGCCGAGCGCGAGGCCGCAACGATCATGCCCGGTTTCACCCATCTGCAGACGGCACAGCCGGTGACCTTCGGCCACCACATGCTGGCCTGGAACGAAATGCTCGAGCGCGACCACGGCCGACTGCGGGATTGCCGGGTGCGCCTGAACAGCTGCCCGCTGGGCGCTGCCGCGCTGGCCGGCACCAGCTACCCGATCGACCGCGAACTGACGGCCGAGCTGCTCGGCTTCGACGGCCCGGCGCGCAACAGCCTGGACGCCGTGGCCGACCGCGATTTCGCCATCGAGTTCTGCGCCGCAGCCGCACTTGTGATGACGCACCTCTCGCGCTTCAGCGAGGAACTGGTCCTGTGGACCTCGGCACAGTTCGGTTTCGTGAACCTCCCGGACCGCTTCTGCACCGGCTCCTCGATCATGCCGCAGAAAAAAAACCCCGACGTGCCCGAGCTGGTGCGCGGCAAGAGTGGCCGTGTGACCGGACACCTGATGGGCCTGCTGATGCTGATGAAGTCGCAGCCGCTCGCCTACAACAAGGACAATCAGGAGGACAAGGAGCCGCTGTTCGACACCGTCGACACGCTGCGCGACTGCTTGCACGCCTTTGCCGACATGATGCCGGCCCTCAGCGTGAATGCGGCCGTGACGCGCGAAGCCGCCCGTCGCGGTTTCGCGACCGCCACCGATCTGGCCGATTACCTGGTGCGTCGCGGCCTGCCGTTCCGCGATGCGCACGAGGTGGTAGGCAAGGCCGTCGCGCACGGAGTGGCAACCGGCACCGATCTCGCCGACATGCCGCTCGAGACGCTGCGCGGCTTCAGCCGACTGATCACAGACGATGTCTTCGCGGTCCTCACGCTGGAGGGCTCGGTGAGCGCGCGCGACCACATCGGCGGTACCGCGCCCGCACGGGTGCTGGCGGCCGCGCAGGCGGCCCGGGAGCTGCTCGCGGCTCGCGCCTGACAAGGCGCCTTCTATACTCGAGGCCATGAACAGCGAAGACGCGTCAGCGGACGCCGGCGAGGAAGTCGATCGCCGGCAGTTACGCCGGGCACAGACGCGTTTCCGGGCGATCGGAGCCGCACGTCTTGAACGCCTGCAGAACATGCTGGCCGAACGCCAGCGGCCCTATGTCGAACTGCTGCCTCTGCTGCTGCATCTGAACCATCCCGCGCTCCCGGGTTATATCTCGCCGCAGACGCCTTGTGGCGTGTCGGGCTATCGCCCGGAGGCCGCCACGCACGCCCTGGCCCGCCGCCTCTGGCGCAGCTACGGCTCCCACCCGGGTGAGGCCGCCGCCGAGGACGTTCTCGCGATCTATCTGATGGGAAGTTCCGGCACGCTCGGGCACACCGACAGCAGCGATCTGGACATCTGGATCTGCTACGCCGCGGAGCTCGCGCCCGCCGCGCTGGCCCTGTTGCAGCGCAAGGCCGAACTGATCGGCGCCTGGGGCAACAGCCTGGGTCTGGAAACGCATGTGTTCCTGATGAGCGACCGCAAGTTCCGGCAGGGAGAACGCGAACCGCTCACGGGGGAAAACTGCGGCACGGCCCAGCACCATCTCCTGCTAGACGAGTTCTACCGCACCGGAATACTCGTGGCAGGACGAATGCCCGGCTGGTGGCTGGTGCCTCCCGGGGACGAACCCCGTGCAGAACAGTGGCTGCAATCGCTGCTGGCGAAACGTCATATCGCCGGGTCGCAGCTGCTCGATTTCGGCGGTCTGGACACGGTGCCGGCAAATGAATTTGTCGGAGCCGGCGTCTGGCAGCTCTACAAGGCCATTGATTCACCCTACAAGTCGATACTGAAGCTGCTGCTTTTCGAGATCTACGCCGGCGAGTTCCCCGCCGCAGCGCCGCTCAGTGCAGGCTTCAAGCGAGCGATTTACGCGGGCGTCACGGATATCGACGAGCTGGACCCTTATTTGATGGTCTACCGGCGTATCGAGGAGTACCTGCAGCGCACCGCCCAGCACGAGCGCCTGGAGCTTGCGCGGCGCTGCCTTTACTACAAGGCGGGGAGCCGGCTCTCACAGCCGCGCGGCACCGATGCCTCCTGGCAGCAGCACCTCATGCAGCGCCTGACGCAGGACTGGGGCTGGGACCACGCCAAGCTCGCGCTGCTCGACTCGCGACCGCGCTGGAACATCGCCGAGGTCGCCATCGAGCGCAATGCACTGGTGAAAGAGCTGGTCCAGGGCTACCGGTTCCTGGCGGAGTTCTCGCGTCGCGCCGAGACCGTCTCGTCAATCGACACGGACGAACTTGGCGTGCTCGGTCGCAAGCTCTACGCCGCCTACGAGCGGCGTGCAGGCAAGATCGAGAACCTCCGCACCGGATTCTCGGGACCGGTGGCCGAGCCTGAACTGAGCCTGTGCGCCCGCAGGGATGCTGCAGGCGAGGCACTCTGGGGCGTCTACCAGGGGCTGGTGCGCCCGCGCTCGAATCCTCAGGGCAGATTGCTGCGGCAGGCCGCATGCCTCACCGAGCTGCTCGGCTGGTGCGTACTGAACGGCGTGATCGACACCTCGACCCGCATCGCACTGCGCGAGGCGGAGGACGGCCTGCGTCAGGCAGAGCTCGAGACCATGCTGCGCGGCATCCGCGAGTTGCTGCACGGCAGCGCGTCTCCGGGCGTTGACGAGCAGGCCTTCGCGCAGCAGGCGCGCCCGGTGCGGGAACTGGTGCTCGTCAACGTCGCTGCCGAGCCCGGTGCCGCCGGACACGACGCCGGCCTGCAGCTGGTGAGCAGTCGCAGCGATGCGCTCGCCTTCAGTGCGATGCGCGAGAACCTGGTGCTGAACCTCGAGACCCTGACCGTCAACAGCTGGGGCGAAGTGGTGGCAACGCGCTACACGGGCGAGGACGGCTTGCTACGCTGTGTCCGCGAACTGTCCTCGGTGGCGACAGCTTCTGCCCCGACGCTGAGGGTGCTGTGCGCCGGCACCCGCCACGCAGCCTCGATCGAAGCACGGATCGGGGCGCTGTTGCGGGACATCGGCGCCTGTTTCGCGAGACACGGGCGCGAAGGCACCGCACGCTACGTGCTCGCCACCGGGAATCGGCTGCACCTCATCGAGCAGGATCAGGACCGCATGGTGATGCGCTGCGCTGCGAACGAAGACGCTCTCTTTGCGCTGCTGGCAGCGCCACGCACCCTGTGGGGTAGCTTGACCGTAGATACCCACGCGCTCCGCGAGACGCCACTGCCACTGGTGGCAACATCGCTGGAGCCCGGCCGCATCGGCGTATTCTGTGAAATGCAGCAGGCCGGCATCCGCATCATCCTCGCCGATGAGCGGGGATCGCTGCTGCGCTGGACCATATCCGGAGCCCGCAAGGAATCCGCGCTGGCAGCACTCGCGCAGTTCCTCCAGTCGGTGCGTTATCGCCAGATCGGCCAGGGCGTAGCGGATGTGCCTACAGTTCAGTTTTACGAACTGACGCGCAAGGCGCGGCAGCCGGACTGGTCGGCACGGCGGATCGCCGATCCCGCGCCGCTCGGTTCTGCCGCGGCGCTGCACATTCAGGCCCTGACCGACCACGACGGGATCTGGACCGTCTACTGCGACGGCATCGCCTTCTCGCAGCGTGAGCTCGGCGAGGACTTCGCACCGACATTGTCTGCCCACATACGCTCGCTCCGCGCGAGCCGAGGGAGCTATCCCGTCTACATCACCGACCTCGACCTGAGCGCGCTCGATGCCGCGCCCGCCAGAGCAGTACAGACCGTGCTCTACCTGTCGCGGAAGTTCGCGCTGGAACAGGGCCTGAACGCGGCAATAGCAGACTGAGAGGCCGGCGGACGCTGCCGCGTGCAGCGGTGCGTGTCTATAATCTTCACCCCGCTTGCAGGAGCTGACCCGTGCGTTACCTACTGATCGCTCTCGTGTTCAGCGCCTGC
>CAJADV010000170.1 GCA_903938575.1 uncultured Gammaproteobacteria bacterium | reverse complement strand
TGCGTCGCGAGCTCTTTCTCGATGGCCTTGCGTGCGGTGATGTCGCGGTTCAGCCCGCGCAGCCCTACCTGCTTGCCGTTCGCGTCAAGCACGGGTGTCCCGGAGCTGAGACAGATCATCTCCGAGCCGTCCTTGCGGTAGAGCACGTGCTCGATATTGGTGAAGGTCCGGTTGACGAGCTGGAAGTTCGCGGAGGTTGCCGCAGCCCGCTCGGCGGACAGAAGCTCGAAGGCACTGCGCCCGAGCATCTCTTCCCGACTGAAGCCCAGGGTGCGTTCGACGGTGGGCGAGACAAAGGTGTAGCGGCCGTCGACATCCATTTCCCAGATCCAGTCTGCCGATATCTCGGCGATGCTGCGGAAGCGTTCCTCCGAGGCGCGCAACGCTTCCTCGGCGGCTTTCTCGTCGCTCAGGTCCGAGAGCATCAGCACGATGTAGTCCAGGCTGCCGTCTTCGTGGCAGGCGCGGCTCGCGTAGAGCTTGACCGGCAGATAGCTGCCGTCGTGGCGCCGCAGCGAGGCAGGGACCGTGTAGTTTCGAATGTCGCCGCTCAGCAGGCGAGCATGAAGATCCAGCCGCTCTGCGGGATCCGCGGACCAGGCATCCCGGAACCACTGATCCCTCTGTATCTCCTCCCAGCGATAGCCGCCCATCGCCAGCAGCCGCGGGTTGGCCTCGATCAGGGAGCCATCGGGCGCCATGGCAGCCATTCCCAACAGCGGGCTCTCGAAGTAAGCGCGCCAATGCCGCTCGCTGCCGCGCAGTTCCGCATCGCCCTGCGCACGCAGCGTCTGCGCGCGGTCAAGCTGCCCGCGGGTGCGTTCGAGCCAGCTGAGCAGGTTGTCAGACTCCGGGTCGCTGCCCGCGCGAAGGGGCGTAGAGAGCTCACCGCGACCGATGCGGGCGATACCTTCTTGCAGCACGCCGAGCGGGGCGCCCAGCATGCGTATCGAACGCCGGTAGGTGATGCCGAGTAGTAAAGACAGCGCGAGGGCAATGATCCCCGCCGAGATCCGCAGGATGAAGGCCCAGCGGGTGAGGCGTTCGACGTCGGCCCGGGTGCGGGTCTCGAGCGTTTCATGCAGTCGGTGGATCGGCGCCGTGATCCGCGCCTTGGCGTCGCGGTAACTCTGGTCGAAGAGCATCTGCGTCGCGCGATTCCGCGTCTCCACGTCTCCTGGGGCGGCTTCATCGACGAGCTGCATCGCCTCCCGCTCTACCGTGGCCAGTGCATCGGACTCCCCAACTACCGCCCGCACGAGCTGCAATTCCTGCTCGCTGAAGCCGATCTGGTGCATCAGATCGAGCAGAGAAATGCTACGTCCCTCATTGGGTGTGGGAGGCTTGCCGGTGCTGATCAGCAGATCCCAGTAGACGTTGTCATAGTCCACGGGGCGGGGAAGACGCCCGTCGCGTATGTCCATAACCTGCTGATGGACTTCTCTGAAGATCGGATTTCCAGTGGTCACGTAGCCGCGGGCCGCAGTGCTGAGATCGGAGGAGGACTGGCGCAGTTCCTCGGCGAGGAAGAAGGAGTCGTGACGCTGTTCGTAGCTCTGATCGAGCTGGTGTTGCGCGACGCTGTAGCAGCCTATGGCCACAAGGAAGACAAAAAAGAGTGCGCCGGCTAGCCACAGGCGCAGGGCGAAGCGCATATGTGCACTGCGCGACGTAATCATTCCGGGATCTCTGCAGCGAGGCCTGGACGTGTGTTCGGTCTTGCGGAATTCATCGGCCTGCCTCTGTGTTCCGACCCCTCAGTTTAGCGGGTTTACGGGGGCAGAAGCGGGCCGGGCCTCAGGCCCGCATGAATTGCCCGCCATCGACGTTCAGCACGTGGCCGGTGATCCAGGAGGCTTCGTCGGAGAGCAGGAACAGCGCTGCATTGGCCATGTCGGCGGGCTGACCCAGGCGGCCGATCGGCATGCTTTTGAGCATCATCTGGGCGTATTCGCCCGCATGTTTCTGCAGGGCTGGCGTGTCGGTGGGGCCGGGGGCGATGGCGTTGATGCGGATGTTGCGGGGGCCGAGTTCGCGGGCGAGGGAGCTCGTGATGCCGTTCACCGCGAGTTTGGCCACGCCGTAGAAGCCCATGTGCATCCAGGCCGCGGTGGAGGACTGGTTGACGATGGCGCCGCCGCCGCGCTTTTCCATGTGGGGCAGGCAGGCCCGCGTCATGATCACGCAGCCGTGGGCATTGATCCGCATGAAGTGCTCGAGATAGGCCATGTCGACATCGAGGTAACCCTCGACGCGCATGTCGTGGAAGATCGCGGCGTTGTTCACCAGGTAGTCGATACCACCGAAGCGTGCGGCGGCCGCATCGGCGCAGGCCTTGGCCGAGGCCTCGTCGCCGACGTCACAGCGCAGCGCGAGCGCGGTGCCGCCACCGGCGTTGATCGAATCGGCCACCCGCTGCCCGGCGCTCTCGTTGATCTCGGCGATAACCACGCGCATGCCCTGCGCTGCGAAGGCCCGGGCATAGCCCTCGCCGATCCCACCACCCGCGCCCGTCACGACCACTACCTTGCCATCGAAGTTCATTGCGTATTCTCCTGTGCCATCAGATGTGTGTTGTGTGGTGCCCTTGCGCCCCGGGGCGCCCTCAGCCATCGCCCATCAAGAGGGATTTGTCAGGCTTGGGGATGCGGATATTGGGTCGGACCTCCAGCAGGTCCACCGAGACGCCGGGTGGGCTCGCCAGACACCACGCCACGCTGGCGCCGACGTGGGTCACGTCCATGCCCACATCCATGTCCGCGCCGCCGCGGTACCAGGCATCGAGTGCGGCATCGAAGCTCCCGCGCTCCCAACCCGCCGCGAAGGCGGTGGGTGCGTTGCCCGGGCGCAGGATCGTCACGCCGATGCCGTCTGCCTGCAGTTCCCGGCGCATATCACGCGAGAAGCGCTCCACGGCACGCTTGGTGGCGGCGTAGATGGACAGGTGCGACATCTCGTCGTGGTGCTCGGCGCTCGCCGAGGAAATGTTCACGATGCGCGGATTGTCGCCGCCGCGCAGCAGCGGCACCGCCGCCTGAGAGCAGAACACGGTGCCGAGAAAATTGGTCTCGACCTGCAGGCGTACTTCCTGCTCCTGCAAGGTGTGCACCGAGCCGGGGCGCGCAAGGCCTGCGTTGTTCACCAGCCCGTCCAGGCGTCCGAAATGGGCCTTGATGTCGGCGAAAGCTTTTGCCACTGCCGCGGTATCGCTGACATCGGCCACCACGCCGAGCGCATTGCCGGCGCCCAGCTCGGCTGCCGCGGCCTCGATGCTGCCTTGCTCGCGGCCGGTGATGCCCACCTTTGCGCCCGCATCGACCAGCGCACGCGCGATCGCCGCGCCAAAGCCCCGGGAGGCGCCGGTCACGATATAGACGCGTCCCTGCAGCGGCAGCATCACAGGCCAATCGCCACGGTCTTGGTCTCGAGGTACTCCTCGAAACCCTCGACGCCCATCTCGCGGCCTATGCCGCTCTGGCGGTAGCCACCGAAGGGGGCGTCGGCGCCGTAGAAATTGCCGCCGTTCACGTTCACGGTGCCGGTGCGCATGCGCTTGGCAAAGACCAGCGCACGCGACTCGCTCGCCGACCACACACCACCCGAGAGCCCGAAAATCGAATCGTTGGCGATGGCGAGCGCTTCTTCCTCGGAGTCATAGGCGATGACGGCCAATACGGGCCCGAAGATCTCCTCCTGCGCGATTCGCATGTCGTTGCGCACATCCATGAACACCGTGGGCTCGACGTAATAGCCCGTGGGCAGATGCGCCGGACGGCCGCCGCCCAGCAGGATGCGCGCGCCTTCCTCCTTGCCGATGCGGATGTAGTCGAGCACGCGTTCCATCTGCCGGCGATTCACCAGCGGGCCCATGATCTGCTGCTCGCTCGCGGGATCGCCGTAGGCGATGAAGCCGAAGTACTGTTTGAGGATTTCCTCGACCTCGGCCTGACGGCTGCGGGGGATCAGCAGGCGGGTGGCGATGGCGCAACCCTGGCCGGCGTGGAAGCACACGCCCAGCGCCGAGAGCAGGCCTTTGTGCAGGTCGGCGTCGGGGAGCATCACATTGGCGGATTTGCCGCCCAGTTCCAGAAACACTTTTTTCACGGTGGCCGCCGCCATGGCCATGATGTCGCGGCCCACCTGCGTGGAGCCGGTGAAGGAGATCATGTCCACCCGCGGGTCACGCACCAGCTGCTCGCCCACCTCGCGCGGGTCTGCGGCGGTAATCACATTGAACACGCCCGGGGGTATGTCGGTGTGCTCGGCCACGATGCGGCCGAACTCGGTGGCGGACCACGGCGTGTCGGGTGCCGCCTTCAGCACGACCGTGCAGCCGGCCGCGAGCGCAGGCGTGCACTTGGCAAGATTGATCTGCAGCGGCACATTCCAGGGCGTGATCGCGCCCACTACGCCGATCGCCTCCTTGCACACGAGGCGGCGGCTGCGCACGCCGAGGACCGTGG
>CAJADV010000169.1 GCA_903938575.1 uncultured Gammaproteobacteria bacterium | reverse complement strand
GGCGATGGCGCAGGACGCGCTCGAGCGCTGGTGGTGGCCCGCGCTCATGATGTTCGGCCCCCACGATGCCCAGTCCGCGCGCAGCGGGCAGTCCATGACGTGGAAGATCAAGCGCCAGTCGAACGACGAGCTGCGGCAGAAGTTCATCGATCAGACGGTGCCGCAGGCCGACTTCGCCGGACTGCATATTCCCGATCCGCTGCTCACGTGGAATGCCGAGCGCGGACACTACGACTCCGGGCCCATCGACTGGGCGGAATTCAATCGGGTGGTTGCGGGCGACGGCATGTGCAACCGCGAGCGGATCGCGCATCACCGTCGCGCCCATGACGAGGGCGAGTGGGTGCGCGAGGCACTGCGCACCCACGAGGCGCGAAAGCGCGCACGCGGCGCGCAGGATGCGGCCTGAGCACCCATCGGGGCAATCAACGGGAGTACATCATGGATTCCACACCGCATATGCCGCTCTTCGAAGTGTTCATCCGCTCCAAGCGCGGGCTCGATCACAAGCACGTGGGCAGCCTGCACGCCGAGGATCACCAGCAGGCACTGGAGTACGCGCGCGATTGCTACACGCGCCGCAGCGAGGGCGTCAGCATCTGGGTGGTCAAGTCCTCTGACATCGTCGCCTCGCAGGAGGAAGACGCCGGCGAGTTCTTCGACCCGATGGACGACAAGCCCTACCGGCACGCCACCCATTACCGCCTCCCCGAGGAAGTGGACAACATGTGAGGCGAGCCTTGCCGCCCGCTACGAGGGATTCCCCATGCACGACACACAGGCGCTTTTCGATTACACGCTCGGTCTGGCTGATGATTCGCTGGTACTCGGCCAGCGAATCTCCGAATGGTGTAGCCATGCGCCCTTTCTGGAGGAAGACGTGGCGCTCGCCAATGTCGCCCTCGACTACATCGGCCGGGCGCGGATGTTCTTCGGCTATGCCGCCGAACTCGACGGCGCCGGGCGCGATGAGGACGCGCTCGCGTATCTGCGCGATTGCCGGCAGTACCGCAACCTCCTGATCCTTGAGCTCCCGCGCGGGGATTTCGCCTTCAGCACGGCGCGCCAGTTTCTGGTTGATGCCTTCCAGCTGCCGTTTCTCGAAGCGCTGTGCGCCTCGCGCGACCCGCAGCTCGCGGCCATCGCCGGCAAGGCGGTCAAGGAAAGCCGTTACCACTACCGTCGCAGCCGCGACTGGATCCTGCGCCTCGGTGATGGCACCGCGGAGAGTCACCGCCGCCTGCAGTCCGCGCTGGAGGAGATCTGGGGTTACACGCACGAGATGTTCCGGGCGGGCGCTGCGGAGCAAGGTCTGGTCGAGGCGGGGATCGCACCGGATCGCATCGCGCTGCGTTCGCGATGGGATGCGTTGGTCACGCCGGTGCTGGAAGAAGCCACCCTGACGCGTCCCCCGGACACCTGGTCCGTCGATGGCGGACGCGACGGCATCCACACCGAGCACCTGGGGCATTTGCTCGCCGAGCTGCAGTTCCTGCAGCGCAGCTACCCCGGGCTGCAATGGTGAGCTTCCCAATCCCGAACCCCGAGAAAATGGGGTCAGACCCCATTTATTCGCGGATACCGCTGGTGGAGGCGGAGCTGGCGGCGGATCGCGCCTCGCAGTCGGATCCGGCGCTCGCCTGGCTCTGGTCGCTGCTCGAGCAGGTTCGCGATCCCGAGATTCCCGTGCTGTCGGTGCGCGAATTGGGCGTCTTGCGAGCGCTCGAGTCCACCGCTAGCGGGCTGCGTGTCATGATCACGCCTACCTGGTCCGGTTGCCCGGCGATGCACACCATCGAGCAGGATATCCGCGCGGTTCTCGAGGCCGCGGGTGTTGCGCCGGTGACTGTCTCGATGCGCCTCGCGCCAGCCTGGACCACCGACTGGATAACACCCGGGGCGCGGGAGAGTCTGCGTCGTTACGGTGTTGCCCCGCCCGCAATGACCAGCCCTGATGCCGGTGCCGCCGATCCTGCCCCCGCGTGCCCGCAATGCGGGTCGACTGCTACGCGCTGTATCAGCGAATTCGGCTCCACGGCCTGCAAATCGCTGTGGCAATGCCGCGACTGCAGCGAGCCGTTTGATGCCTTCAAGCGCCTGTAGCCGGCGCAAGCGGAATCGAAGGAGATCACCCCATGGCAGATGCTGCGTTTCATTCCCTGCGCGTCAGTGCGCTTGCGCCGGAGACCGACACCGCGCTCAGCCTCGAGTTCGAGGTCCCACCCGCGCTCGCGCCGGTATTTGCCTTCCGGCCCGGTCAGTACCTCACGCTGCGTGCGCGGATCGCGGGGCAGGAGCTGCGCCGCTGCTATTCGATCTGCTCGGGGCTCGACGAACCGCGCCTGCGGGTGGCGGTGAAGCGCATCGAGGGCGGCGTGTTTTCAGGTTGGGCGCACACGGCCCTGCGGGTCGGCGATGTACTCGAGGTGGCGCCTCCGCAGGGCGATTTTGCGGTCGATCCAGACGCCGCGCGGGCACGGCGCTATCTCTGCATTGCCGCGGGCAGCGGTATTACGCCGATCCTCTCGATCATCAAGTCCGTGCTCGCGCGTGAACCGCGCAGCGAACTCACGCTCCTGTACGGTAACCGGCGCAGCAGCACGATCATGTTCCGCGAGGAACTCGGATTCCTGAAGAACCGCTACCTGACCCGCTTCGACTGGATCAATATCCTGAGTCGAGAAGAGCAGGATGCCGAGGTGTTGAACGGGCACATCGACAACCGCAAGGGCGCCGAACTCGAGCGCAAGCGCCTGATCAGCATCCGCAGTTTCGACGAGTTCTACCTGTGCGGACCCCAAGCCATGATCTCCGAGGTCTCGCGCGGTCTGCGCGGCGCCGGTGTGCCGGAAGCACGCATCCACTACGAGCTCTTCCACGCCGATCCCGAAGATGCGCAGCGCATGATCCGCCGGCATCAGGAGCGCGCGGAACGCTTCGGCGGCCGGGTGAGCGATGTGACCGTCACCCTGGACGGTCGCTCCAGCCGTTTTCCGCTGGCCTTCGACGGCGAGAACATCCTCGATGCCGCGATGCACGCGGGCCTCGATGTGCCCTATTCCTGCAAGGGCGGGGTTTGTGCCACCTGCAAGGCGAGGCTGCTCGAGGGTGAGGTCGAGATGGACGTGAACCACGCGCTCGGGGAGGCGGAGGTGGCAGCGGGCTATGTGCTCAGTTGTCAGGCGCACCCGATCAGTGAGCGCGTCGTGCTCGATTTCGACCAGGTCTGAGCTGATGTCTCCCGCGGCGCCACGCCCTCCCGTCCCGCGTCTTGCCGCGATCGGGACGCTGGTCGAGGAATTCGCCGCGCGTCGGCCGATCCGCTGCACCTCGCTGATCGTGACGGTGTTTGGCGACGTTGTCTCGCAGCATGGCGGCGTGGTGTGGCTCGGCAGTCTGGTCGCGGCGCTGGGGCTTCTTGGTATCGACGAGCGCCTGGTACGCACCTCTACCTTCCGTCTGGTGCAGGAGGGCTGGCTCGAGGCGAGTCGCGAGGGCCGCCGCAGTTATTACCGCTTCACGCCCTACGGCCGCCGCGAATACGCGCGCGCCGCTCGCCGTATCTACGCCCGTGATCGCCCGGCCTGGGACGGCAACTGGACGCTGTTGCTTCCGGTGGCGGTTCCCGAGAGCGCCCGCGAGAGTTTCAGGCGTAGCGTTGCATGGGCGGGGTTCGGCAATCTCTCGGCTGGTGTCTTCGCGCATCCTGGCTCGGACACCAGCAGCATTGCCGAAGTGCTGGCCGAACTCGGTCTGGCCGACAAGGTTGTCATCATGCAGGCCGGCGCTGATGCGCTGCAGTCGGATCGCCTGCTGCGCGAGGTGCTGTGGAAGAACTGGGAACTTGAGGCCCTCGCGGCCGCCTACGCCCGTTTCGTCGAGCGGCTGCGGCCGCTGCGTGCTGCGCTGTCCCGGGTGAAAAAAAAGCTCTGCCCCGAGGATTGCTTCACGCTGCGCTTACTCCTGATCCACGAGTACCGGCGCATTCTGCTCCACGACACCGACGTGCCCGCCGAACTGCTGCCGCGTGACTGGCCCGGGCTGGAGGCGCGACGGCTCGCCGCGGAACTGTATGTGCGTGTGGGCGGCGGTTCGTTAGACTACGTCGCCTCGCAACTCCAAGGCGCGAGTGGCCCGCTC
>CAJADV010000168.1 GCA_903938575.1 uncultured Gammaproteobacteria bacterium | reverse complement strand
GGGGGCGAGGGCATCGGCTATACCTGTGAGATTCACGTGGCCATCAGCACCAAGAAATTCTACCGCCTGCGGCTGTCGCGCTTGACCGGCAACTGGTGGGGGGCGTGGATCATCAACACCGACGCGACGGGCGCCCTTCGGCAACGGTTGATCGGAAAAATCCTAGCGCCCGTGGCGACCGGCCCGGATCCGACCTCGCTCAGCAATTTCGCTGAGTATTGGGGGCAGAGTCAGCTGGCGTGCCAGAACGTGCCGCTGTCGATCATCGGGTTCGCGCCGCCCATGTTGAACTATGTGGGCTTCGGCGTTTATGAGGGACGCTACACCTACGGCGGATCGACCAAGGCGCCTGGCAACTTGTGCTCGACCGGTGTTGAAAGTAACGGTGCCATTATTACGACAAGGGTTCGCGATTTCGGCTTCGCGCCCGGCGCCCTGATGTTTCTCGGAGCTACCGCCTTCGAGCACAGGCTTTCCCGCGTGAGGCACCCGTTGCCACCGCTTCTGCCGGATAGTTGAGGATCGCGGGGCATGTCGCGGCGACGCTCTGTTCATGTGTCGCCGCACCTGATCATTGACTTCGTCCTGCGTGCTCGCTGTTCGACAATGTGTTGGCTCACTTCATGGTGTCATCCACTGTTGATGCTGCCCTAGATTCCAGCAGCGGAATGAATTCTTTGCCGTTGACTGAATAAGGGGAAAAGCGCGAACACTGGTTGAGTCAAACTGAACACCCAGACGCATAGTGCAACTCCGATATCGCACCAAAAATTGGTCACTCGACACCGAATCAGTCGTTGATGCAGGAGGTAGAGCGAAGCAGGAGCCAGAGTCGAATCGGCATGGCTGGACCTGCCGCCCGTCGGGGACACGGATGCGATGCGCCAGCTCCTCGGCAGCTCGGTGACGTACCGCATCGCGGTGGGGCAGCACCCACGGGTCAATCTGACCAGATACCACGGCGTGCTGGCACCGAACCACCGCTGGTGCGCCCAGGTGACGCCCTCGGGCAGGGGCCGGTGGAAGGGCAGGGCAAGCGCGCCGCCCGAGCGCTCCGCGATTGAGCGGCCTGCGGCGATGACGTGGGCGCGACGGCTGAAGCGGGTATTCAACATCGACGTCGAGACCTGCGTGCGCTGTGGTAAGGCCGTGCGAGTCATTGCCAGCATCGAGGAGCCGGCGCTGATTGAGCGGATCCTCGAGCATGTGCGGGGGAAAGCCGGGAGCGACACCACCTCCCTCGGCCCGCCGTCGACGGGACCGCCCGGTGAGCGCTTGAGCCGCGCACGGACAGCGCGCGAATCGTGAGCAGGGAGGCTGCGATCGGGGATCGGCAGGGAGCCGTGCTGCGCGGGAGTTCGATGCGCAAGAAAGGGAGGGAGTTCGGGGCGCTCGGGCTGCGAAGGGCGCTACGAGACCCAGGCAGGACGCGTCAGGCAGGAGAAATTCTCAGGTCGGTCACCATCTCACCATCCAGGCACCCTGATGGCAGGAGCGGGCTGGGCAGGATGGTCTCGGCAAGGGAGGGCCTTTATCTTGCCGATACTTCCACGTCACGCACCGCACCAAAGATCAATATACCTTCCCAGCCGTTGGCGACGGCTTTTGCCGCGAGTTGGTCGCCGAGCAGCGCGCGACGGAGCGATCCGCCGCCATCCACCACCAGCACCGCGCCACGGCCATCCTCCGCGACG
>CAJADV010000167.1 GCA_903938575.1 uncultured Gammaproteobacteria bacterium | reverse complement strand
TACCGCGAAACCGCGCCCAAGGCGGCGCGCCGCGACATGTTTCTGGACGCGCAAGGCAATGTGATCGAGGAGCGCTCGCAGCTCACGCATCTTGCCTCCGGCGTGCCGGGCAGCGTGGCGGGTCTGCTGCATGCACAGGAGCACTATGGGCGGCTCTCGCGGGAAAAGGTGATGGCTCCGGCCATCGCGCTGGCTGAAAACGGTTTTCCGGTGAATTTCGCCATGTCGGCGCTGCTCTCAGGCCCCTGGGGTCAGCGGCTTTTGGGCAACGCTGCTGCCAAGCAGTACCTGTTCAAGCCCGACGGCTCGGCCTATCAGCCCGGCGAAGTGCTGCGGCAGCCCGATCTGGCATGGACGCTGCGCCAGATCGCGGAGCGCGGAAGCGCGGGCTTTTACCGTGGCCCGGTGGCCGATCGTCTGGTGGCCGAGATGGAGCGCGGCGGCGGGCTGATCACACACGCGGACCTCGCCGCTTACCGGGCCATCGAGCGCGCACCGGTGCGCGGCCGCTTCCACGGTTTCGAGATCGTCTCGATGCCGCCGCCATCCTCCGGTGGCGTGCATCTGGTGCAGATGCTGAACGTGCTCGACGGCATGCCGCTCGCCGACATGGGACACAACAGCGCGGCCTACATCAACACACTCGCCGAAACCATGAAGCGCGCCTACGCCGATCGGAGCAAGCACCTCGGCGACCCTGATTTCTTCGACGTGCCGGTTGCCGGCCTGACCAGCCCCGAATATGCGCGAAAAATACGTGCATCCATCGATCCCTCCCGTGCCACGCCCTCGGAACAGATCGCCCCGGCGAGCGAGTTCCCGCGTGAAAGCACGCAGACCACCCACTTCAGCGTGATGGACCGCGACGGCAACGTCGTCACCAACACCTACACGCTGAATTATTCCTTCGGCAACGGCATTGCCGTCCCGGGTGCGGGCTTTTTCCTGAACAACGAAATGGACGATTTTGCCGTGAAGGCCGGCGTGCCCAATGCGTTCGGCCTGATCGGCGATACCGCCAACGCTGTCGCGGCCAACAAACGGCCGCTGTCGTCGATGACGCCCACGCTGGTGCTGAAAGACGGCGAGCCGTGGCTGGCCACCGGGGCGCCGGGCGGCTCGCGCATCATCACCATCGTGTTGCAGATCATCCTCAACACCACGGTATTCGACATGAACATCGCGGATGCCACGGCGCAGTCACGCATCCATCACCAGTGGCTGCCCGACCAACTCGATCTCGAGCCAGGCGTCAGCGCGGATACCGTTCGGCTGCTGAAAGGCATGGGTCAGCACCCGGTCGTGGGCGAGTTGCTGCTCGGCAACTCGCAGTCGATCGCCGTGCGCGGGGGCTATATGTTCGGCACCAGCGACACACGCCGTCCGGGCGGCGGCGCGGCAACCGTGGAAGAACTGCGCTGGCCTGTGGCCGGTCAGCCGCGCTGAAGGGCGCCACGCACCAACAACGTATCGAGCACCAGGCGGGAGGCCTTGGCGCGCAGCCAGGGCCGTAGTGCGGCGGCGTCCAGCACGTTGTCCGAACAGAGCAACGCAGCCAGCGCTGCGGGGCACGGCAGGCACTCGCCATCGACATAGAGGCTCGCCGGATCGCCCTCCACCCACGCAAAGCGTGAGGCCGGGTGGCGCTCCACGCCACGCCCTGCCGACACGATCGCGCGCATGCCACCGGCGGGAGCGCGTCGTGGCGCGATCTCGAGCTCGGGGTATTTGCGGGCGCTCATGTATCGGCCCAGCCAGTCCGCGAGAAGGGCATCGTCGGCGCCGCGCAGCGCATCCAGCGCGCGGCGCACTTCCGCAATGGCCTGCGCGGGAATGCGACCGTCCGCGGGGTAGCTGCGACCCGCATCTCCGAACCTGCGGTGCTCCGGAATCAGCTCGGCCACTTGGGCCGCGATCTCCTGCACGATCTCGGCATGCGAAGGCGCCCTGAAGCCCACCGACCAGGTCATGCATTCGCCCTCGGCAATGCCCCAGTGCGCCACACCGGGTGGCACGTAGAGCATGTCGCCCGGCTCAAGCACATGCTCCTCCTGCGTGTCGAAGCGCTGGAGGATGCGCAGTTCGGCATCGCTGCGCAGCGGCGTATCTGCGTCGCAGTGCTGCCCGATGCGCCAGCGCCGCCGACCGCTCGCCTGGATCAGGAACACATCGTAGTAATCGAAGTGTGGCCCTACGCCACCACCGTCCGTGGCGTAGCTCACCATGATGTCGTCGAAGCGCCAGCCGGGCAGGAATCCGAAACGCGCGCGCACGTCGGCTGCCGCCGGGAGCCACTGGTCAACGGCCTGCACCAGCAGCGTCCAGCGGGATTTCGGCAAGTGCGCGAAGTCGTCTTCCGTGAACGGGCCACGCCGCAGCTCCCACGGCTTGCGCCCTTTCTCGAGCACGATGCGCGATTCCACTTCCGGCTCGAGTGCCAGACCGGCGAGTTCATCGGCAGGCAGCAGCGCTTCGAGGCCCGGAAGTGCTCCGCGCAGCAGCAGCGGTTTGCGCTGCCAGTACTCGCGCAGGAAACGGCGCGCAGAGAAGCCGCCCGGCAGTTGGTCCGCCCCGCGCTCAGGCACCGGTGGACAACTCGCGCGCGCTTACGATGACGCCGTTAACATCCGCATACACGAACTGTCCCGGCGGGAAATCGACACCGGCAAAACGCACAGGAACATCGCGTTCACCGAGGCCTTTCTTGTCGGTTTTGATGGGGATTGCGCCGAGTGCCTTGATGCCGATATCCATGGTGCAGAGCGCTTCCGCATCACGCACCGCACCAAAGATCAATATACCTTCCCAGCCGTTGGCGACGGCTTTTGCCGCGAGTTGGTCGCCGAGCAGCGCGCGACGGAGCGATCCGCCGCCATCCACCACCAGCACCGCGCCACGGCCATCCTCCGCGACG
>CAJADV010000166.1 GCA_903938575.1 uncultured Gammaproteobacteria bacterium | reverse complement strand
GCTTGATCGGGGATCGCACGGGCGAGGAGGGCTTCACCCGCGCGCTGGTCGCCCACGCACTGTCGACCGTGCGCGGTGCGCGCAAGGTTGCCGTGCACGTCTCGCAGCAGGATTTCAAGGTGATGGGCCGCCTTGGCGAGGAACTCGGGGCCGATGGGCGTTTCAGCGAGATCGAGTTCGTGCCCGATCCGCGCGTCACGGTGGGCGGCTGCATGATCGAGACCGATACGGGTGTGTGGGATGCGCGGCTGGAGACCCAGCTGCAGCGCCTGCGCGATGCCATCGATTCATCCGTGAAAAGCGGCAGCTGAGCCAGAAGGGGGCGAGGGCAACCGTGTCGACCATGAACGCCATACTGCGTGCCATACAGCACTGCGAAACCGTGCCCCGGGTGGGCAAGGTCTCGCAGTACTACGGCATGTCGGTGGAGTCGAATGGCCCGGATGTGTTCCTCGGCGAGCTCTGCCAGGTCTACCCGCCGTCGAAGTCCACGCCCGTGATCGCCGAAGTGGTGGGTTTTCGGGATGGCAAGGTGATCCTCATGCCCTACGGGAACATGCAGGGCGTCTACATCGGCAGCGAGATCACCGCCACGGGCAAGGCGGCCACGGTGCCGGTGGGGCCGGCTTTCCTCGGGCGCGTGGTCGATGCCTTCGGCAAGCCGCTCGACAAGGGCCCTGATATCAGCGCAGTCGAGGACTACCCGCTCTATCCCGAGCCCATCAACCATCTCACGCGCAAGCCCATCACTGACATTCTCGAGACGGGCGTGGGCGTCATCGACGCCTGCCTGACCATCGGCAAAGGCCAGCGCATGGGCATTTTCGCCGGCAGCGGCGTCGGCAAGAGCACGCTGCTCGGGATGATCGCCCGCAACAGCCGCTCGGCCGTGAACGTGATCGCGCTGATCGGCGAGCGCGGCCGCGAGGTGCTCGATTTCATCAACACCAACCTCGGGCCCGAGGGACTCGCCAAGTCTGTGGTGGTGGTGGCTGGCGCCGACCAGCCCGCGCTGGTGCGCACGCGCGCGGCCTTCGCCGCCACCGCTATCGCCGAGTACTTCCGCAACCAGGGCCTGGACGTGATGCTGGCCATGGATTCGGTCACGCGATTCGCGATGGCGCAGCGTGAGATCGGCCTCGCCATCGGCGAGCCACCCACGGCGCGCGGCTACACGCCCTCGTCGTTCTCCATGCTGCCGAAGCTTCTCGAGCGCGCGGGCAGCTTCGAGACGGGCGGTTCCATCACCGCGTTCTACACCGTGCTGGTCGAGGGCGATGACTTCAACGAGCCGGTCACCGATAACCTGCGCGCCATCCTCGATGGCCACATCGTGCTGGCGCGGCGCCTGGCCAACATGGGGCAGTTGCCGGCCGTGGCACTGCTCGAGAGCTCGAGCCGCCTGCAGAACGCCGTGGTGAGCCGCCATCACCGCACCCTGGTGGGCGAGATCCGCCGGCTGCTGAGCGTGCACGAGGAGAACAAGGACATCATCGACATGGGCGTGTATCAGGCGGGGCGCAACCCCGACCTCGACAAGGCCCTGAACGCCATTCCCGCACTGAAGCGGCTGTTCTCGCAGATGCCCGAGGACCGGGTGGATCTCGAGGACCTGCTGCTGCAGTTGGGCAATGTGCTGGACAAGGCCGAGGCGATCAACCGCCCGGCGCGGGCTACAGCGGAGCGCACGCGCGATGCACGCGGTTAAGCCCATTGCCTGCGGTGCGCCGCGAGGTGCCGCATGAGCACGCAGATCAGCGCGTATCGGCGCGTGGCGAGCCTGTACAAGTGGGACTACCAGAAAGCCGAGATGGCGCTGGCCGACGCGATGGCGCAGCTGAACCGCCTGCGCCGCACCTGCCATAAGCTCGACGCCGAGATCGATGCCCTGCTCGATAGCGGCACCGGCACACCGGCGGCTTTCGACACCAGCATGCGCGAGGCCGTGCTGCGGCTGGTGGCCGAGCTCAACGGCAAGCTCGCTGCCTATCGGCAGGCCTATGACGCGCAGATACTGGTGGTCCTCGATCTGCGCAAGGCGCTGATGATGGCCCAGGTGAGAAAGGACAAGAGCCTCGAGAAGCACCGCGAGGCCGTGACCCTGCACCGGCAGGCGCGCAGCGCGAAGGACGTCGAGGAATTGACCGATGTGTATGCCGCCAACCTGTTCCGTTCACAGGTCGCGGCCACTGCGGGGCGCAGATAACCATGGCCCCGCCTGATGAGGAGAACACGATGGACATAGACACGCAGAACTTGCTGCCCCTTGCGGCTGCCGTCGCCAATGCCGCGGCCGACTCCGCGCAGGGTGATGCGCGGCGGGAGCAGTGGCTCTCGGAGCTCGAGAAGGAATCCTTTGCGGTGAGCGACGAGTCGCTGCCATCCGGGGTCAATGCCCGGATGGAGCCCCCGGCGCTGCGTCTCGATGATCCGCAGGCGCCGGCAGCCCCGGCTCGCGCTCAGGATCCCTTTGCCGTGGCCGCGGAACTCGCAGCCTTTGCAGGCAGGCTGGCACCCACCGTGGCAAGCCTCACGCCGGGCGCTCCTCTGGCGCAGCGCCTGCAGTCCCCGTCGATCCCCGAGCCACGGGGTCTGGACGGCTGGCAGATATCCACGCTCGCCTCGAACGGCAGCCGCTCGCCGGATGCCGCCTCGCTGCGCCTCGCGCAGCGCTACGATGCGCTGATGAACCAGCTGCGCTTCACCGATCTCAACGTGCGTGTCACGCAGTCGGCCGGGGAGCTCACGTTGTGGATCCGCGACTTCAAGCAGAAGTACGCGGTCGAGGTTTTCAACTGGGTGCGCGATCTGCAGGGGCTGCTCGCCGAGCAGGGCAACTCGCTCTCCCGGATCATGGTGAACGGTAAACGCATCTCACACGTCAACGAACTGATGGGAGGTTCCCAATGGCTATAGATTCAGTGGGCGCGGTCGGCAGGACCGATGTGGTGTCGGCGCAGGCCTCGGTGGGCCTCGACGACTTTCTGAATATCTTTCTCACGCAGCTCAACTATCAGGATCCGCTGGAGCCGGTGGACAACCGCGAGTTCCTGGCGCAGCTCGCGCAGTTCTCCTCGGTGGAACTGGCCAACCGCACCAATGAGACCACCAGCGCCATCCTCGACGTGAGCAATCTCTCGCAGTCGATCGGTCTGCTCGGACGCACGGTGAACGTGCAGCTCGAGACCGGTTCGAGCTCGGGCGAGGTGATCGCCATGAGCCTGGTGCAGGGTCAGCCGAGGCTCTCGGTGAAGCAACCCGACGGCAGCATCATCAGCGTGAGCCCCACGCAGGTGAGCTCCGTGATCCAGCTCACGGCGGGTAACTGATATGGCTTCCGATCTGCTCGGCACGCTCTACAAGGCAATGACCGGCCTCAACGCGTTCACGCGCGGGCTGGACAACCTGAGCAACAACGTCGCCAACCTGAACACCGTGGGCTACAAGGCCAACGATGTGTTCTACCGCGAGCTCGAGGGTAACCAGCAGTTCGGTTCCACAGGAGATGATGGCAGCCCCATCGCCAACGGGCAGGGCGTTGCGGTCGGTGGCACCACGGTGCGCTTCGTCGACGGCGAACTCGCCGTGACGGGCAAGGACACCGACATGGCCATCGACGGCGGCGGGTTCTTCGTCGTCCGCGATGACGACGCGGAGTTCTACACCCGTGCCGGGCAGTTCGAAATCGACGAAGACGGCTACCTCTCGGACCCCGGCACCGGCTACCGCGTCGCCAAGATCGACGAATCGGGTCACCTGGCAGACATCAACCTGCGCGACCGCTTGGTGAGCCCCGCCGTCGCCAGCACCGAGGTTCTGCTGCGCGGCACGCTGAACAAATCCGCCACCACGGGCGCGGTCTATCCTGCCCAGGACGCGACGGCCACCGAGAAGGTCGAGATCTCCGTCTTCGACGCCAATGGCCGCAGCTACAAGGTCTTCGCGAGCTTTACCAAGCAGACCGGAGACGTGTGGAAAGTGGAATTCAAGGACGCTAGCGGCAACGTCGTAGCCGAGAGCCTGACGCTCGAATTCGGCGCCAACGGCGCGCCGACGGCAGAGGATCTCTCGCAGCTGATACACCTGAATTTCTTCGATCTGGTGGCCGTCGACAAGGTCAAGGATCGCTTTTCCGGCGTGCCGAAGATCTCCATCGAGGCAACACCCGGCGAGCTCGACAAGCTGGGCGACATCACGGTCACGCTAACCGACGGCCAACTCATCTCCAAGGCGGCGAGCGACACCGCCTCGGTGACGTTCCTCGACGGCAGCACCTTCAAGATCGACAGCAACGGTTTCCTGGTCGACAACGCGACGCAGAAAAAACTCGCCGCCCGCGACCCTGCCGCGCCCGAGCAGTTGATTGATGCCGCCATCACGCTGCAGAACCCGGCGCAGGCCACCACCGCGCTCACGCTCTCCGGGGTGCTGGATGCTGCCGCACCCGTGGGGGATATCTACCCGCCCTATATCGCCGATGCCAACGGCAACCAGGTCCAGCAGAACCCGATCAGCGTCGCGCTCTTTGATTCCGCGGGCAACACCTACAACGTCAGTGTCACCTTCGTGCGGGTGCTCGCCGACACCAACCGCGCCGAGTACGAGGTGGTGTTCAATCGCGGTCTGGCCGGTGAATTCAAGGCCTCGAAAAAACTCGTGTACATCCGTGATGGCGTGAGCCCCGGCCAAGGCGGCACGCCCAACCCGGGCGCGGGCAGCTTCTTCCCCGGCGGACTGTCCGACGCGCTCGTTCCGGGGCAGCAGTGGCGCCTGGAGAGCCCGGATCTCAGCGCGACCTTCACCGGCACCGATGCCGCGGGCGCCGCCGTGACGATCAACTTCAACCTCGACGTGAGCGGCAAGGACGGCGCCACGGCGCTGGTACTCAAGACCGGCTCGGACGATGCCGTGACGGCCACGCAGCTTTCCGGCCGCGCCGTTGGCAAGGTGTCCGGCATCGAGATCGACGCGAGCGGCAAGCTGATCGTGTCCTACAGCAACGGGCAGTCGGCCGAGGGGCCCACCCTCGCCGTGGTTGATCGCCGCATCGAGGAACTCAAGGTCAATTTCGCGGCGGTCAATTCCGTGCAGTTCGTGACCTCCACCATCCAGGTCGAGGATGTCGACGGGCGCGCCACCGGGCAGCTCACGTCCTTCGCCTTCGAGGAGGACGGCACCATCCTCCTCAAGTACTCGAACGACGACGAGCTGAAGGACGGCCGCATCGCGATGGCACTGTTCACCAACGTCTCGGCGCTGCAGCGTGCCGGTGATGCGCTGTTCACCCTGGAAGACACCAACGACCGGGTGCTCGGCAGCGCCACGGACGGGGCCTTCGGCAAGCTGGTGCACAAGAGCATCGAGCGCTCGAACGTCGAACTCTCGCGCGAGTTTGCCGAGATCATCATCGTGCAGCGCGGTTTTCAGGCCGCCTCCCAGGTGCTGAACGCCACCAACGAGCTGATCCAGGAGCTCTACAGCAGTACGCGGGGTGGTCGCTAGTGGTGGCGCATCCGTTCCGGATCTATGGCACCACCGCACTTGCAGCGCTTCAGGGCCTGCTGCACGAGCGGGTGGGGGTGTGGCTCGCCGAATGGTTTGGCGATCAGCTCGCAAGCACAACGCTGCGCAACGTGCAGGGTACGGCAGACCCCCTGCTGCCCGCGGCGGCCGGGGCGGCGCTGACGCTGGGTGCGCAAGCGGAGTCGTTTCTGGTGATGCTCGGCGCGCAGGGGCAGGGACTCGAGCTGCTGCGCGGCCTGCTGGGCAGCGGGGAGGGCGTGCTGATTCCCGCCGATGCCGATGTCTCGCTCAGTGCCCGGCTCGAGCGTGGCGTGGCAGCGCACAGCCTGCAGGCGCTCTACCAGAATCTGGCCGACACCACGGCCGGCGTGTCCCGTCAGGATGATGCTCCCGGCGTGTCCGATGTCGCACTGCGACGCATTTTTCGCCTCGGTTCGGGCTGGGCGGTGCTCGAGATTTCCCGTCACGGGTGTTGCCTGCCGGTGTTGCTGGGGCCCGCGCTGCTGGCCGCACTGCTTCCCCCGCGTGTTACCCCGCGCCGCGGTGATCTGCCGCGCGCACGCAGCGCGCTCGCCGCGCAGCGGCTCACCCTGCGCGCGGATCTCGGTGCGACCACGCTCACCGTTGGGCAGGTGAGCGGTCTCGCCGTGGGCGATGTGGTGAAACTCGACCAGCGCTTCGATGCGAGTGTGCGTCTGGGTATCCCGGGCCGGCAGCTGGCGCAGGGGCGAGTGGGCATGCATGACGGACACCGGGCCATCAGGCTTGCCGCCACGTGATCAGTCAGGGTGCCGGTAGCCGCACAGACGGTGGCCGGCGTTTTCCAGGAATCAGCAAAGGACACACAGCGTGAGTCAGAAGAACGTCGATACAGTGGAATTGAGCCAGCTCGAGCCCGGCGAGGCCAGCAAGAAACTGGTCACCCCGCAGACGCTGGATGTGGTGAAGGACGTGCAGTTGCGCCTTACCGCCGTGCTGGGCCAGGTGTCGCTTACGGTGGCGGAGTTGTTCGCGCTCACGGAAAACAGCATCCTGTCGCTGGACACACTGGCCGACGAGCCGGTGGATCTGGTGCTCGACAACCGCGTGGTTGCCCGCGGCGCGCTGGTGATCGTGGACGACAATTTCGGCATCCAGATCACCGAGGTGATCACCGAGGCCTGATGATCGTGAGCACTCCTGCCTCTCGCGTATCTGCCGCAACGGCGGCGCTCCTGCTGGCGCTCGCGCTGGGTGCGCCTGCCTGCGTGCTCGCGGACACCCCCATTCCCTACAAGACCTCCGACCTTGATGTAGGCGGTACGGTCTCGCGCATCGTGCTGCTGCTTGGCCTGTTGTGCGCTGCGGGGGCGGTGGCGGCGGTGTTCCTGCGCAAACGCCTGGTGCAGAGCGGCACAGTTCCCGAGAAAATCGGCACTCATATCCGCGTGACCGACCGCCGGACACTCTCCCGGAAAGCGATGGTCCACCTGCTCGAGGTCGATGGCCGCGAGGTGCTGGTGCTCGAGTCCGAGCACGGCGTGGCGATCACGGAGCTTGGCCGGCGCGCAGATGCCCCGCTGTCGCGAAGCACCCCTGTCGCCGCGGAGCAAGGCCCATGAGCCGGCAGGCTGCGCGCGCTGTGTTTGCGGTCTGGGGTCTATTGCTCGCCTTGTTGCCAGGGGTGGCCGCTGCCGCCACTGCCGCCACTGCCAGCGTTGGCGGCGTCACGGTCAATCTCGATTCGGCCGCTGCAGCGCCCGAGATGGCCTCCGCCCTGCAGGTGCTGGCGCTGCTCACGGTGCTCAGCCTCGCGCCGGCGATCCTGATGGTGCTCACCGCGTTCACCCGCATCATCATCGTGCTGTCGATGCTGCGGCTGGCCTTCGGCATGCAGAGCACGCCGCCCAACACCGTGCTGGTGAGCCTCGCGCTGTTTCTTACGCTGTTCACCATGACCCCCGTGATCGAGGAGATGAACCGCGTCGCCTTCGACCCGTACAGCGCCGGCGAGATCACCACCCTGGAGGCCGCGCAGAAAGCCCTGGTGCCGTTGCGCGGGTTCATGATCCGCCAGACGCGCGAGAAAGACATGGCGCTCGTGATCGAGCTCTCGGGCAAGCCGCGGCCGACATCGATGGAACAGATAGAAACCACTACACTCATGCCCGCGTTCATGCTGAGCGAGCTGCAGACGGCCTTCCAGATCGGCTTCGTGATCTTCCTGCCGTTCCTGCTCATTGACCTCATTTCCGCGAGCGTACTGATGGCGATGGGTATGATCATGGTGCCGCCGCTCACGATTGCCCTGCCCATCAAGGTGCTGATGTTCGTGCTGATCGAGGGCTGGGCGCTGGTGGCCAAGGCG
>CAJADV010000165.1 GCA_903938575.1 uncultured Gammaproteobacteria bacterium | reverse complement strand
TACGCCGGGCGCGTGCGCTTCGTCGACTACTCCGGCAGCGGCATCGAGACCACCTTCACGCAGGGCGAAGACAGCTGCCTGCAGAGTCTATCAGCCAGCCTGCCAGCCGCGCCCGATGGCGAGCGATCGCTGCTGGTGGTGGGAACGCTCGCCGATGTGGTCGAGGAGCAGTTCGTCCGACTCTTCGACGAACTCGGCATCGGCCCCGTACATTTTTTCCCCGGACGCAGCGCCTCACAGCTGCCCGCAATCGGCCGCGACACCCGACTGCTGCTCGCACAGCCCTACGTGGGCGGTGCGGCACGGGCGCTGATCGAGCGCGGCGCCCAACTCCTCCCGGCGCCCTATCCCTACGGGGCGGAAGGGACCCGCGACTGGCTGCAGGCCGCCGCTCGTGACTGGGGCGTCTCGCAGGAGCGCTTCGATCAGGTGGTTGCCGCGCCGATGTCGCGCGCAAACCGGGCCGTGGCCGCGCACCGCGAGCAACTGGCCGGCAAACGCATCACTTTCCTGCCCGATTCACAGCTCGAGATATCTCTGGCGCGCTTCCTGAATCGTGAGTGCGGCATGGAACTCCTCGAGGTAGGCACGCCCTTCCTCGATCAGCAAATACTCGCCGCAGAGCTTCCCCTGCTGCCCGCGGGCGTGCGCCTCACCGAGGGCCAGCACCTTGACTTCCAGTTGGACCGCGTGCGTGCCGATCGTCCCGACATCACCGTGTGCGGGCTGGGCATCGCCAACCCGCTGGAGGCCGAAGGCCTTCGCACCAAGTGGTCAATCGAGCTCGTGTTCACGCCAACGCAGGGCTTCGATCAGGCGGGCGATCTGGCAGGTCTGTTCACGCGCCCGTTGTCGCGCACAGCAAAGCTGAGGGTCTGAGCGTGGAACTCAGCTTCTGGACTTATGAAGGGCCGCCGCACGTCGGCGCCATCCGCATCGCCGCCTCGATGAAGGGCGTGCACCTGATGCTGCATGCCCCACAGGGCGACACCTACGCTGACCTGCTGTTCACCATGATCGAGCGCCAGGGCAAGCGCCCGCCGGTTACCTACACCACCTTCCAGGCACGTGACCTCGGCTCCAACACCGCGGAACTCGTGATCCGCACGCTGCACGAGACCTGCGAGCGCTTCCGCCCCGACGTGCTGCTGGTGGGAGATTCCTGCACGGCAGAGCTGCTGCAGGATCAGCCGGGATCGCTTGCCGCGGGCTGCGGACTGAACGTGCCCGTCATCCCGGTGGAGATGCTCGCCTACTCACGCAAGGAAAACTGGGGCGCCAGCGAGACCTTCTACCAACTCGTGCGCGGACTGCTCGGCAGCCGCGCCAAGAATGCCCCGCAAACCCGGCCACCACGAGCCGACGGCCAGCGCCCCACGGTGAACCTCCTCGGCCCGAGCGCGCTCGGTTTCCGCTGCCGCGACGACATCATCGAGGTGCGTCGCCTGCTGGAGTCCATCGGTGTGGACGTGAACGTGGTGGCTCCACTGGGCGCCTGCGCGGCGGATCTGCTGCGCATTCCCGATGCCGACGCCAACGTATCGCTGTATCCGGAAGTGGCCGACATCGCCTGCACCTGGCTGCAACGCAGCTTCAAGCAGCCGACCATTCGTACGGTGCCGATCGGCGTGGGTGCGACACGGGATTTCCTCGCCGAGGTAGCACGCGTCACCGGGGTAGACGCCAGCGCCGCAATCGAGGCGGCGGATTGCCGGCTGCCCTGGTACTCGCGGTCGGTGGATTCGACGTACCTCACGGGTAAACGCGTCTTCGTCTTCGGGGACGCAACACATGCGGTAGCAGCAGCACGCATCGCGCGCGATGAACTGGGCTTCGAAGTAGTGGGACTCGGCACCTACGCCCGCGAGCAGGCCCGCGAGATCCGCGCCGCGGCCCGCGAATACGGGCTGGAGCCACTCATCACCGAGGACTACCTGCAGGTGGAGCAGCGCGTCGCCGAATTGCAGCCCGAACTGGTGCTTGGCACCCAGATGGAGCGGCACATCGCCAAGCGGCTGGGCATCCCCTGCGCGGTGATCTCCACGCCAGCGCACGTCCAGGATTATCCGGCGCGCTACTCGCCCCAGATGGGTTTCGAGGGTGCGAACGTGATCTTCGACACCTGGGTGCACCCACTGATGATGGGTCTCGAGGAACACCTGCTCGTGATGTTCCGCGAGGACTTCGAGTTCAACGATCAGGCCACGCCCTCGCACCTCGGAGCCGGGCATGGCAGTCCGCGCCAGCCAGAACCCGTCACCACAGCTGCGGGAGGTATCGCCACGGCCGTTGCGAGCGACCCGATCGTGGTGGCCTGGGATTCCGGCGCCGAGAAGGAATTGCGCAAGATCCCGTTTTTCGTGCGTGGCAAGGCAAAACGCAACACCGAACAGTTCGCGCTGGAGCGTGGCATGGCCACGATCAGCATAGAGACACTGTATGAAGCAAAAGCGCACTACAGCCGCTAGTGCCGGGCTATCCCGGGTCACGGCTGAGGCTTCGCCACATGCAGGACATGAGTTCCGAAACCGGCTGAAAAGCGTGTCCGAGGAGGTCACCTTATGAATATGCCGAACAACAACATCCCCGTCCGGATAATGGGCGGCGCAGAGGGCGGTGATGGGGAGGGCAGCCTTCAGGTCCATCTCGATGACCAGATCCAGATCGGCCACGCCAAGGTTTTCGCGGTCTACGGCAAGGGCGGGATAGGCAAGAGCACGACGTCCTCTAACCTGTCTGTCGCCTTCTCCAAGCTCGGCAAGCGCGTGATCCAGATCGGCTGTGACCCCAAGCACGATTCCACCTTCACGCTTACCAAGTGCCTCGTGCCCACGGTCATCGATGCACTGGAGGCCGTGGAATTTCACGCCGAGGAACTGCGCGTCGAGGACTTCGTCTACGAAGGCTACAACGGCGTGATGTGTGTGGAGGCGGGCGGTCCGCCGGCGGGCACTGGCTGCGGCGGCTATGTCGTCGGCCAGACCGTCAAGTTGCTGAAACAACACCACCTGCTGGAAGACTCGGACGTCGTGATCTTCGACGTCCTCGGCGATGTCGTGTGCGGTGGCTTTGCCTCGCCACTGCAGCACGCCGAGCGGGCTTTGGTCGTCACGGCAAACGATTTCGACTCGATCTTCGCGATGAACCGTATCGCCACGGCGATCCAGGCGAAGTCCAAGAACTACAGCGTGCGCATGGGCGGAGTGATCGCCAACCGCAGCGCCAAGACCGACGAGATCGACCGCTTCAACGCGGCTGTCGGCCTGAAGCGCCTGGCACATTTCCCGGACCTCGACGTGATCCGCCGCAGCCGTCTGCAGAAATCCACCCTCTTCGAGATGCCGCCCTCGGCAGAACTCGAGCAGGTGCAGCCGG
>CAJADV010000164.1 GCA_903938575.1 uncultured Gammaproteobacteria bacterium | reverse complement strand
GGAAGGTTGTGATGGTAGGCCACAGCCACATAGCAGCGTTGTCCCGCGGGTTCGAATTGCTCGGGCCAGATCTGCGTGGAAAGTTCTCTGGGTCTCAGCTGCCACTTTCGGGGGAGAAATTCTTGCCGGAGTGCGGCGGCTCTGCAGAAAGCGCGCGACGACTCAAGGTGCTGGCCAACCGCGTTGCCGGCATCAACACTTCCGCGGTGAAGAGCGAGTTGCAGCGATTGGGCCCTGAAGCAGCGATTTTGTCCCTGAACGGCAGTGAACACAGTGTCCTTGGCTTTTTCCGGAGCGAAGCCATGGGTCCGGGCAAGAAGGCCGCGAAGCTCCGTAGATCCTTCGAACCCTCTTTCCGTGACTGGATACGCTTTCTCAAACCGCACCTGCCCGCACTTGCTGTGGCGGTTCTTCCCCCCCCGCCCATCGAGTCCGAACAACTTATAAGGGAATTCCCCGGCAAGAACCGTAGCGCAAATCGTTTCGTCGATGTCGAGATAGAACCGCCCCGTGTCAGGTTGGATCTTTGGAAATGCCAATGTGATCTCATAAGATCGGTTTGTGGCCAATTCGGCATCCCTGTGGTCGATTTGCCTCCTGATGTTTTCAGCGAGAGCGGGTTTCTCGCACAGGAGTGCTGGGGTGGCGACCCAACCCACGGCAACGATGAGTTCGGTCGGCGGGTTGTACGGGATGCGCTGGACACCATCGGCCGACTTGTGTCCCTGCTCCCCGCATCTTCGGGCGTCTCGGCCTCGTCCCGCGCAGATCCATGTGCCTTGCTACCGGACCACTGCTTTTGGCGCCAGTCGGTCGGCGATGTACCACGTGACAGGGTCGATCCTGTTGTCACGCCCAAGTTCCTTATCGATCGGACAGATCGCGTGGCGACGGCGGGCAGCTGTTTCGCCCAACACATATCCCGCCGGCTGAGAGACGCCGGTTACAGTTATTTCGTCGCGGAGCCAGAGCCTGCGGGTGCGCCTGAATACGATCGCTCGAGTTATTACGATTTCAGCGCACGCTACGGGAATATCTACACGGCGCGCCAGTTGTTGCAACTGTTTGACCGCGCTTTTGGTTATTTCCGACCCACAGAGAAGGTCTGGATAAGAAAGGGTGGGGGGTATTGCGACCCGTTCCGGCCTCGCATCGAGCCCCGTGGATACCCGAACGAAGAAGCGGTAGCCGTCGACCAGCGCTTGCACCTTGCCGCAGTGCGGCGCATGTTCCGTGAGTTCGACGTCTTCGTATTCACGCTCGGCTTGACCGAGAGTTGGATCTCACGACTCGACGGCGCGGTCTATCCCGTGGCGCCTGGTGTGGCAGGCGGTACGTACACTCCGAAAAAGCATGTATTCCACAACTTCAGCATCTCGGAGGTCGTTGACGACCTGCCGCAGTTCCTGGCCAAGCTGCAGCTGGTGAACCCTGCCCCGCGCGTGATCCTGACGGTATCCCCGGTGCCGCTGGTCGCCACCGCCAGCGGTGAGCACGTGCTGCAGGCCACGGTCTACTCCAAGTCCGTGCTGAGAGTGGCCGCGGCCGAGACGGCTGCGGCGCACGACAACGTGTTCTACTTCCCGTCCTACGAGATCATCACCGGTCCGCACGCGGGCGGTGCGTATCTCGAGGCAGACCTGCGCAGTGTCACCCCGTCAGGCGTTGATCACGTGATGCGTGTAACGACCCAGTGAATTCCTGCTCAGGTGTAACCTTACGAGGAGTTACACGATGAGTATGGCGATGGACGAGGAAATCAAGCGCTGGACGGCCCGGCGAAAGGCGGCAGTGGTCGTGGAGATCATTCAGGGCAAGACGACGGTGGCGGAGGTCAGCAGGCAATTCGACCTCACGCCATCTGAGATCGAGGACTGGGTGGATCAGGGTAAGGCGGGCATGGAGAACGCTCTCAAGGCCAAGCCCGAGGACATACGGGATCAATACGAGAAGCAATTGAAAGAGCTCCAGGAGGCCTACGGGGAGGCGATGCTGGAGTTACGTGCTCGAAAAAAGCTGCAGTCCCTGTTGGGAAAGGACGAGACATGATCGCGTCCATCCAGCAGGGACTCCGGGAAGACGGTTACGAGGTGTCGACCAGCAAGCTCTGCCGCTGGTTCAACGTGCCCCGTCGCACGGTGTATTACCGACCGACAAAGAGTGCGCCACGGCTCAAGGAGAAGCTGGTGGCTCCGATCAAGGATCTGATCGAGCGGGAGCCTTCGTTCGGCTACCGGACGGTTGCCAGTCTGCTGCGGCTGAACAGGAACACCGTTCAGCGGATATTTCAGTTAAAGGGCTGGCAGGTAAGGCGCCGGCCAACGGGACGCAGGCCGCGGGTTCAGGTGATGCCCTCGGTAGCGCAGCGGCCGAACGAGCGCTGGGCTACGGATCTTTGTCGGGTGTGGGGAGGGCGCGATGGCTGGCTGACCTTGGCCCTGGTGATCGATTGCCATACACGGGAGTTGTTGGGGTGGCACCTCTCGAGAAGCGGCAAAGCCACGACAGCTGAGGCCGCGCTGGAGCAGGCGCTGATCACCCGTTATGGAACGCTGGGACGTGTTCCCGAGCCGTTTCTACTGCGCAGCGACAACGGGTTGGTCTTCACAAGCCGACGCTTCACGGCCGTGGTGCGCAGCTACGGCCTGCGGCAAGAGTTCATCACGCCGCACTGTCCGCAACAGAACGGCATGGTGGAGCGAGTGATCAGGACGTTGAAAGAGCAATGTACCCACCGCCACAGGTTCGAAACGCAGCAGCACGCGTCTCGGGTCATTGGCGACTGGATCAGGTTCTATAACACCCAACGGCCACACCAGGCGCTGGGAATGAAGACGCCCGCAAGGGCTTATGAATTAGCAGCATGACCTGTGCAGAATCTGCTGGGTCATTACATGCCAGCCAAAGAAGCGCTGCAACTACCCGCTTCACTGCGTGAAACTGGCGTCGCGTATCCCTCCCAGCCACAGAATCCGCTTGTCCGAGGGCAAT
>CAJADV010000163.1 GCA_903938575.1 uncultured Gammaproteobacteria bacterium | reverse complement strand
TATAATCCCGATGAACTTCGCCAGTATAGGTGATGCCCTGCTGCGGCAGGCAACGAGCATGGAGATACCTCCACCCGACCTGCGTGCGCGGGCAGCTGCGGCGCCCGCAGCTCTCAGTGATCCGGCATCCCGGACCGCGGATATGCCCGTGGAGGCCGTGGTGACAGCGCTGCGAAAAATGCCGGCAGGCACGGCCGGCGCCGGGTATCTCCTGGAGCTGGAAGCACCGGGATTTGAGCATCGATTCGAAGCCAGCAGCACCCGGGCACTCGAACCCGGCAGCAGGCTGGTGATCCGCTTCATCGATCATGAACGCGCGCGGGTCGAACAGGTGCTCGAGCGCCCGAAGGATCTGGCGTCCCCGGCATCATCGCAGGCTCTGCGCGAAGCCCTGCCCCGTCAGCAACCCGTCGCCGAGGCCTATGCGGGAATTGCCAGACTGCTGCTACAGGGCTCCCTGCCCCCGGAGATTCGCCGGCACATCGAGCGTCTGCTGCAGAGGCTTCCTTCGCCCGAATCCCTCAGCTCAGCGCCCGGGCTGCGCGAGGCTGTGGAGAACAGCGGCAGTTTCCTCGAGTCACGGCTCCTGCGCGCCCCGGCGTCCCCCACGCGCCCCCCGGATGCGTCGGCGAACGACACAACACCGCTGCCCCGCTCTCCCGGGACAGGCGCAGCGTCATTGTTGCCTGAGGCAGGGGCAGCACATCCACCGCAGACGAATCACGCTTCAGCGGCGACCAACGCGCTGTCGCGGCTCTTACGGTTTTTTGCCCCCATGGCCTCCTCACCTCAAGCGGCCTCGCCCAACATGAACGCGGCACCGCCGCGCGCGCCTGACACACCCGCGGTAATGACACCCTCGCGCGGCTCGGACACCCTGGCGCGCGGCTACGATTCACGAGGCCTGCCCGACGCACTGCGGATCTTGCCCGGGCAGCCAACCACCCTCGCCGCATTGCCAGAACCTGACACGACTTCGCCATTGAACTCGATTCGAGCACCCGATCCCCGGCTGCTGCCAACGGAATTGGGCACGTCGCCGAAAACCTCAGCGCCCACCGTCGCCCAGTCCTCGGTAGCTTTGAGGGCACTACCTGGCCAGTCCTTCGCCGCAGCAAACAACACCCCGCAGCCCGCGCGCGCACCGACGGCAGAGGCTGCTGCTTCTGAAATCGCGAATCGTGCTGTGCCCCCCACCGCGCAGGCAGCAAATCCGGCACCAGAACTACCAGCGTCCCAACCTGCGGCTCGCGCCCCCCTGTACGAAGCAAATGCCGCGCATCAGCCGGAGCGGACGAATCACACGCCAGTAACCGCCGCATCGCTTATCGCCACGCCTCTGGCGACAGCGCGGCTCGCGCGCGGCACGGCTGACATCGCACCCACCCCCGGCATGCCCGAGAGCACACCACTCCCCAGGATCGCGACGCAGCTTCAAATAGCGCAGCAAGAGACCGCGAATTTCATTAATGCTCCCGACAAGATTGGCAACGCGCCTTACTCCCGAGCACCCGAAAGCAGCCCGACTGGCCGCGCCGTCTCGCAACCGCTGACAAAACCTGGCGCGCCTGCGCCCCTGATTCCTGCTCCCGGTGAGATTGATAGCCCGGCGCACACACACGAAGGCGCCGCAGTGCCCAGAACCTCTGCGCCAACGCTGCGCGGCGAGCTTCCACTTTCCGTGGCGGCGTCATCGGCAGAGTCAGTCTCGACACGACTGACGGCGATGCCGCAGGCAGGACTCGCCCCTATGATCGCCACCGGTTCTCCGCGCGGTATCGGGCCGATTGCAGGCACGACTGAGGGGCCCGCCCCGACGGAAACGGACAATGAATTCGCGCCGTTACACGTTCGGGCGCGGCTGGATGCTGGGCTGCGCGCTCGCGAATCAACCGTCACGGATCGCCCGGCGACACCGCGGCTGGCCGAGACCCCACCAACCGGTCAACAGGTGCGGCCCGTAGAGCAGGGACGCAGCCGGGAAAACGTATCGGACAACCGCCCGGCTCCGGAGCAACCGCCGCTGGTGGCGAGTCCCAGCCAACGCCATCAGCCGACGCCATTGATGCAGGACGTTCAGCTGCGCGCCGGCGTGCGGGAAACGGGCAGCGTTGCCGGCTTCGATACACCAGAAGCGGAACCTGAATTCCAGAGCCGCGCCCAAGCCGACGGCACGCGCACGAACGGCTCGCGCGCACGTGCACCCGAACTGATGGGGCGGGATCTCAACCGGGAAACGCCAGCGCGAGAGCTCGAATCCTCGCCGCTGCGCTCTGACCTCAAAGCCACGCTTGCGGCGCTGCAGGGCTTGCTGAACCAGAGGCTCCAGCCCATCCCGACAACCGGGATGCCACGCGCAGGAAACGTAGCGGAAGCTCTCTCGGGCGAGGACACGGACGCCCCTGTTCTCTACACAGCGCGCGGATTCCTCGGGACGGTGGTGGACCCGCAGACGGGTAATCCACGCGTCGATCATCACGCCCATGGCTCGCGCGAACAGCGCTCAGGCGATACGGATGCCGTGGCGCAATTGCTGCGGTATGTCGATGGCGCACTGGCGCGCACGCGGGTTCACCAACTCTCATCACTGCCGGAACTGCGCTCGGCAGCGGAGGCTGCTTCAAGCACGCCGGCGTGGGTCATCGAGTTGCCGATTCCCTCGTCCAGAGGCTTCGACTCGTTGTGGATGCGCCTCGAGGACCAAGGATTATCGGGGCGTCAAAGCGGCGCTACCACACGAAACTGGCAGCTCATGCTCTGCCTCGACTGCGCGGAGCTTGGCCCATTGCACGCGCGCGTCGAGCTCTCGGGGAATCGTCTCGGGACAACGCTGTGGGCAGAGCGTGAAGGCACCCTCCAGGCAGCGCGCGCAGCCGTCGGAGAATTAGAGGAGGCATTACGCGCCCAGGGCGTGGAGGTGAGCCGTGTGGACTGTCGTCATGGGCGCCCGCCCGAATCTGCGGGGCTGCGCTTCGGAAATCTCCTGGACGTGAGGACTTGATGCCAATGAGTACTCAGATCCCGGTGCGACGCGCGATCGCCCTCGAGTACGACGGCAGCGCTGCGCCAAAGGTAACAGCGATCGGTGATGACAGCGTTGCTGAGCGAATCATCGCCATCGCGCGGGAACATGGCGTGCCGATGGTCGAAAACAACGAGCTGGCCACTCTGCTCGCGCAACTCGAACTGGGCGACCAGATACCCGAGACGCTCTACCTGTGCGTTGCGCAGATCATTGCCTTTGCTTACACGCTGCGGGGACGTTACCCAGCGGACTGGCAGGGAGACGCTGGAGCGGACACCGGCGATTGGGTTGATGCAGAAGCAACCGTGGCCGCATTGCTGCCGGGGCCTCTAACTGACACCGAGAGCTGGCAGTCGTGACTTCAGCAGGCGCGCAAGCCGCAACTCAGCCTCGCTGAACTCTGGCTCGGACGTGTTTGCCGCGGGACGCGGAGCCGCCCGGCGAAACGGCATCGTCGCAGCGGGACGAGAGGCTTCCGACCTGCCAGACACGGGAACCGCGCTGGACGCCTCTGCAGCGCGCAAGGGGGCCACCTCCCTCGACACACCGGTTACCCGCGACGCCGACGTCCGGGGGGTCGGCACACGCAGCCCTTCCTCCAGTTCCCGAAGCTGACGAC
>CAJADV010000162.1 GCA_903938575.1 uncultured Gammaproteobacteria bacterium | reverse complement strand
GTTTTGCCTCGGGGGCGTCCCGTCGCAGCAGCCAGACAGCGACCGATGGCATCACCAGGCCGCCGAAAACATAAGTGAAATTGGTGGCGGCGATCAGCCACACCGGGTCTCCCAGGTAGAGGAACAGCAGGGCGAAGCCCGCGGTGAACAGCGTGGCGAACCACGGTACATCGGTGCGTGCCGAGCGCCGCGCGAATACCCGTGGAATGAGGCCATCCTCGCCCAACTGCAGCAGCGTCCGGGGCGCTCCGCACAGCGGCTGCAGGCTGCACAGGAACAGGTTCATCACCATGAACCAGACCGCGATCGCCTTGGCCGCATCGCCGAATACGGGGGCAAAGACGGGTCCCAATTCCTGCGCGAGGTCTCTCGACAAGCTCTCCGGACCAAGAACCCCCAGCCAGATCAACGGCAGCGGAATGAAAAAGAGGCAAGCTACCAGGGCGCTCGCAAACATGGTCTTGGGAAGGTTCTTCTCCGGATTCCGCATCTCGCCGACGTGACAGGCCGCAGTCTCGAAAGCCGGTCCGATGAAGCCGATCAGGAACAGCCCCGCCATGACGCTGGTCATGCTGCCGAACCAGCCCTCGAACGGTGTCGTGAGGTGAAGGTTGGTTGCCTGCTGCCAGTCCACGGTGCCTTCTGCTATGGGCCCCAGCCCCGAGATGAACGCGAGCAGCGTCGAGAGTGTCGCCAGCGGGATGGCGATGCGGGCCGCCCACTTGACGCCGAGGAGGTTCACGACCGTGAAGAAGAGGACGATGCCCATCGCGGCGGGCATCACGGCTAACTCCGGGAGATACCATGCCTTGATCGCTGTTGCGGCCATCAAGGCGCAGAGCCCGGATGTCGGTACCCAGCCCCACCAGTAACAGGTGCCGGCAAGATTGGCGAGGATGGGACTATAAGGACGGAACGCCTCGGCGCAGGTGGCGGATATTCCCCCGACGCGGTTGGGGTACATGAGAAGCAGTTCTATCCAGCCCGGCACGGCAGCACAGCCAAGCAGTACGCCGACGATCAGGAGCACGATGGCCGCGCTGCCCTGTCCGGGGATGCTGCCCTGGCCGATCAGCAGCGCGCCGATCAGGAACAGGCTTTGGTTGCTGCCTCCCATGGCCAGAGCGGTAGTGCCCAGCCAACCCAGGCTGTGGGGGTGGGCAGCGGCTGCGGGAGCAGCAGTGCTCTCTGGCATCGGGACTCTCCTGGCCAATGGGCGGACGGTGTGCGCGATCAGTGTCGCGAGAAGCCTCCGCGATTGCCGCGATCTGGCGCCTGACAGCCAGCAAACGCCTGATCAGTAGCGACTATAGGGCAGCCGTGAGACGACGTCATGCGTGTTCTTGGAAAGCTGGCAACGGCCGGGATTTGCGTCGTAGCTCGCGGCTGGGCCATCGGCTGTTTGGGGTATGACGAGCAGACCTTTTTGGCCATAATGCACGCCGCCTCGGGACAGGCCGGTTGCAGTGCCGGCCCGGTGCCAGTTCCTTCTTCCAGACACGCAGGACCAATACGCCATGAACTTGCACGAGTACCAAGGCAAACAGCTGTTTGCAGAATACGGGCTTCCCGTTTCCACGGGCTTCGCCGTGGACACGCCGGAGCAGGCCGTGGAGGCCGCCGATGCCATCGGTGGCGACATGTGGGTCGTCAAGGCCCAGGTCCACGCGGGTGGTCGCGGCAAGGCCGGCGGCGTCAAACTCCTGAAGAGCAAGGACGAGATCCGTGCCTTCGCAGCGCATTGGCTCGGCCGCAATCTCGTCACCTACCAGACCGACGAGAAAGGACAGCCGGTCTCGAAGATCCTGGTCGAAACCTGCACCGACATCGCCTCCGAGCTCTATCTCGGCGCGGTGGTCGATCGCGGCAGCCGACGCATCGTTTTCATGGCCTCGCGGGAAGGTGGCGTCGAGATCGAGAAGATCGCCCACGAGACGCCCGAGAAAATCTTCAAGGCCGCCATCGACCCGCTGACCGGCGCCCAGCCCTACCAGGGCCGCGAGCTCGCCTTCAAGCTGGGTCTCAAAGGCCCGCAGGTCGCCCAGTTCGTCGACATATTCCTGAAGCTCGCCAGGCTGTTCAAGGACAAGGACCTCGCGCTGCTCGAGGTGAATCCGCTGGTGATCACCACCGCGGGCAATCTCCACTGCCTCGACGCCAAGATCAATATCGACAGCAATGCGCTCTACCGCCAGAAGGCGCTGCGCGACATGCACGATCCCTCGCAGGAAGATGCCCGCGAGGTGCACGCCGCGCAGTGGGAGATCAACTATGTGGCGCTCGATGGCGACATCGGCTGCATGGTGAACGGCGCCGGGCTCGCGATGGGCACCATGGATATCGTGAATCTCCACGGCGGACGCCCGGCGAACTTCCTCGACGTCGGCGGCGGCGCCACCAAGGAGCGCGTCTCCGAGGCTTTCAAGATCATCCTCTCCGACACCGCCGTTCGCGCGGTGCTGGTGAACATCTTCGGCGGTATTGTCCGCTGCGACCTGATTGCAGAGGGCATCATCGGCGCCGTGGAAGAAGTAGGCGTCAAGGTGCCGGTGGTCGTGCGCCTCGAGGGCAACAACGCGCCGCTCGGACGCAAGATGCTCGCAGACAGCGGACTCAACATCATCGCGGCCGACAGCCTCACCGAGGCAGCGCAGTCCGTGGTCAAGGCAGCGAAGGGGTAAGGGCGATGAGCATACTGGTCAACAAACACACCAAGGTCATCTGCCAGGGCTTCACCGGCTCGCAGGGCACCTCCCACTCCAAACAGGCAATTGAATACGGCACCCAGATGGTCGGTGGCGTGACACCGGGCAAGGGTGGCCAGATCCACCTCGGTCTGCCGGTGTTCGATACCGTGCGTGATGCGGTCGAGGCGACCGGCGCGGATGCCACGGTCATTTACGTGCCGGCTCCCTTCTGCAAGGACTCCATTCTCGAGGCCGCCAACGCAGGCTTGCGGTTGATCGTCTGTATCACCGAGGGCGTGCCCACGCTGGACATGCTCGAGGTGAAAGTGAAGTGCGACGAACTGGGCGTGCGCCTGATCGGCCCGAACTGCCCGGGCGTGATCACCCCCGGCGAGTGCAAGATCGGCATCATGCCTGGCAACATCCACAAGCCGGGACGCGTGGGTATCGTCTCGCGCTCCGGCACGCTCACCTACGAGGCGGTCAAGCAGACCACCGACGCGGGCTTCGGCCAGTCGAGCTGCGTGGGCATCGGCGGCGACCCGATTCCCGGCTCCAGCTTCATCGACATCCTGCGCATGTTCCAGGACGATCCTGCCACCGAGGCGATCGTGATGATCGGCGAGATCGGCGGTACCGCCGAGGAAGAGGCCGCCGCATTCATCAAGGCCCACGTCACCAAGCCGGTGGTGTCCTACATCGCCGGTGTCACGGCGCCCAAAGGCAAGCGCATGGGCCATGCCGGCGCGATCATCTCCGGTGGCAAGGGCACGGCAGACGAGAAATTTGCAGCCCTTGAGGCCGCTGGCGTGCGCACGGTTCGCAGCCTCGCCGATATCGGCAATGCTATGAAGGACGTCACGGGCTGGTAATCGTTGCGGCCCCGCCTGTCGCGGGTGGGGCCGCAATCATCCTCCACGTACCATGGCTGAGCCCGAGTCGCACTTCGCCACCGTCGCGCCCCTCGATCCGCGCTACGGCAGCGGCTGCTACCGGCGCGTCATCCTGCTCAGCTCGCCTGTCGCCGGCGTCGTTGAAGCAGCCCTCGAAGACGGTCCGCACGCTTTCTCCATCCGCATCGAGCACGACGGCGAGCGGGTGATTGGCGTACGCGCTCACGCCGAGCGTTACCCCTTGAGCACGTGTGGTGGCGCGGTACGCCCTATCCAAGCGCTGGTTGGCGCCAGCCTCTCTGGCGTCAGTCTCGAACTCAAGCGCCACGCCGACCCCCGCGCCAACTGCACCCATCTCTTCGACCTTGCCGGTTGGGCCATTGCTCACGCCGCGCGCGGTATCCCGGGCACCCGTCGCTACGACATCAGCATCCCGGATGCGATCGATGGCCGTGCCGAGGCGCGGCTGTCACTGGACGGCGCCGAGGTGCTGTGCTGGCTGATCGAGCACGGTCGCATCCTGGCGCCGGCTCCCTATGCCGGGCAGCAGGTGCTCGGTGGCTTCACGCGGTGGGCCAGCGGCGCCTTGCGCGGAGATGAACTCGAGCACGCCCTGATGTTGGCGCGCGGGTACTTTGTCTCGCTGGCCAGGATTTTCGATATGCAGGCCGCGGGTAGCCACCCGGCCGCCGATCACCCGATGCCCGCCGGCTCCTGCTATTCCTATAGCCCGGGGGTGGTTGAGCAGGCCTGGAGCCTCCCCGACAACCGGCGCGATTTCAGCGCGTCCCAGAGCGATATGCTGCGCTGGGTCCGCCCTGAAGAATGAGGCCAGCACGCACACATGGAACGCCTCGATCGATTCCTCGCTCGGTCGGCTCATAAACTGCGAGGCCTCGGCATCTTCTCCCGCTCGAGCGGCGTTGCCGCCTGATAGGCAGCAATCAACCGCGCCGTCTTCGCGGAAACCTCGGCCGATCAGACGATATGAACAGACAGAAGAGACACGGCCACGGCGCCGTGCACGATCGCGCTTCGCAACACGCGACACAGGAAACAGGAGCCGCCACGAGCAGTCACATCCATGACCACCGCCCGGTTATGTTTATCTCGTCGTGGTTGTCTGCTCAGCCAAACAGACGGCGCAATAACTCGTCGCGATCGATTTTCAGGTGCGCGCCTACATCTCCAAGAATCGAAGCCAGCGTGCCCACCTTCAGGGACTCGTGCGCTGGAACGGTGATGTGGTGCTGCGGTGTAGCCTGATCGCTCAGCCGCATGTGGCTTCCGGTTTACCGCGTGACCTGATAACGCACTCGCGCCAACGCCCGCGCGAGCTCCGCGCCACTCAGGTCGCGCGGTAGCTTCACGCGGCGATGACCTCGTCGCGCACGAAGTGCAGCCGGATCAGGCGCGGCGCCGAGTCACCGTCGAAGTGGCAGCGTACGGCGTCGCGCACGCGCTCGTGGAGATCCGTGACGGTATCGGCTTCCGTGTGGATCGACTCACCGACCGCCCGGGCGCAATAACCGCCCTCGGGTGCGTCCTCGACGACGAAGATGATTTCGTTCATGCAGGCGTTCCTCCCATGCTGGCCATGATGCCAGTGTCCGGTTCCAGCTGACCAGCCCGGCCACCGGTCTGCGAACCCGGCGCTTGCTGCCGCGGCAGTCGCCGCGATTTCAGCGATACCCCGGATGCCTTGTTTTGCTGGGTCCGCCCGGAAGAATGAGGCCGGCTGCGCGGCGCGGAGACGGCCGTCTTCAGCTAAGGCCAGACCCGAACTCCGCCGGCACCCGCACATGGAACACCTCGAGCCGGCGTGAGCGCCGAGGCGCACCAGCGCGACGTGCGCGAGCGGCTGTGCCGCTACGACGTACAGGGATGTACGAGCGTCGCGGGAGGCAGGAGGCCGGGAGCAACCATCGCCCGCCCCGCGGTGGCCGAGCAGCGGCCCACGGTGAACGCGCAAGGGAAGGTGGTGTGCCTGCTCAAGACGCCGTAACGCGACGGTCTGGTCGGTCGCTCGCGCGGATCTACGACATGGTGGCAGCCGGTAGCCACCCGGCCGCCGATCACCCGATGCCCTCCGGCTCCTGCTGCTCCTGCAGGCCGGGCGTGGTGGAGCAGGCCTGGAGCCTCCCCGACAACCGGCGCGATTTCAGCGCTGGGTGGATACAAAACGACTCGGCTGATGAGGCATCCGCGCGTCTCTTGAAATCGTGCGCCGTGCCCCAACCTATTAGGGCTCGATGTTCACCGATGGAGAGCCTTGGACCATGACCGCCGCAAATGCCCAGAAGCAGACTCTCGGTTTCCAGACCGAGGCCAAACAGCTGCTGCAACTGATGATCCATTCGCTGTACAGCAAGCAGGAGATTTTCCTCCGCGAGCTGATATCCAATGCCTCGGATGCCTCCGACAAGCTCCGCTTCGAGGCCCTGTCGCAGCCTGAGCTGCTGGCCGAGGATCCGAGTCTCCAGATCCGTATCGGCGTCGACAAGGCCGCGCGCACCATCACCATCACCGACAATGGCATCGGCATGTCGCGGGACGAGGCGATAAGCCATCTGGGCACCATCGCCCGTTCCGGCACGGCGCAGTTCGTCTCGCAGCTCTCCGGCGACCAGCGCAAGGATTCACAGCTGATCGGCCAGTTCGGCGTCGGTTTTTACAGCGCCTTCATGGTGGCCGATCGCGTTGAGGTCTTCACGCGGCGCGCGGGTTTGCCGGCGTCTGCGGGCGTGCACTGGGAGTCCGGCGGCGAGAGCGAGTTCAGCGTCGAGGACGTGGAGCGCGCTGAGCGCGGCACCACGGTGGTGCTGCACGTCAAAGAAGGCAGCGACGAGTTCCTCGATGCCTGGCGCGTACGCTCGGTGGTCAAGCGCTACTCCGATCACATCTCGCTGCCGGTGCTCATGCTGAAGGAGCAGTACGGCGAGGAGGAGAAGGACGCCGACGCGACGCCCGAGTGGGAGACCGTGAACCAGGCCACAGCGCTGTGGACCCGCGCCAAGAGCGGCGTCACGGATGAGGAGTACAAGGAATTCTACAAGCACGTCTCGCACGATTTCGAGGAGCCGCTCGCCTGGAGCCACAACCGCGTCGAGGGCAAGCTCGAATACAACTCGCTGCTGTTCATCCCGCGCCGCGCGCCCTTTGATCTATGGAACCGCGAGGCGCCGCGCGGCCTGAAGCTCTACATCCAGCGCACCTTCATCATGGACGATGCGGAGCAGTTCCTGCCGCTGTATCTGCGTTTCGTGAAGGGCGTGGTGGATTCCAACGATCTGCCGCTGAATGTCTCGCGCGAGATCCTCCAGAAGAGCCCCGCCGTCGATTCCATGCGCGGCGCACTCGCCAAGCGCGTGCTCGACATCCTCGAGGGGATCTCCAAGGACAAGCCCGAGGATTACCAGAGCTTCTGGGATACCTTCGGGCAGGTGCTGAAAGAAGGTCTGGCGGAGGATTTCGCCCACAAGGAGCGCGTGGCCGGGCTGCTGCGCTTCTCCAGCACCCACACCGACAAGCCCGCACAGGACCAGTCGCTGACCGATTACATCGCCCGCATGCGCGAGGGCCAGAAGGCCGTTTATTACGTGGTGGCAGACAATTTCCTCACGGCGCGCAACAGCCCGTACCTGGAGTTGTTGCGCCAGAAAGGCATCGAGGCGCTGCTGCTCCACGAGCGTATCGACGAGTGGATGATCGGGCATCTCGGCGAGTTCGAGGGCAAGGAACTAGTCGACGTGGCCCGTGGCGATCTCGACCTCGGTGAACTCGAGGACAGCGCCAGCAAGGCGGCACGCGAAAAGCAGGCCGAGGACGCCAAGGATCTGGTTGAGCGCGTGAACAAGGCCCTCGATGGCCGTGTGCAGGAAGTGCGCGTCACCGCGCGACTCACCGAGTCACCGGCCTGTCTGGTCGTTGGCGAGCACGACATGGGCGTGCAGATGCGCCGCATGATGCAGGCGGCCGGACAGAAGGTGCCCGACTCCAAGCCCATTCTCGAGCTGAACCCCGAGCACCCGCTGGTGAAGCGTCTGGACGCCGAGCCCGACGAAGACCGCTTCAGCGCTTTGTCGATCGTGTTGTTCGAGCAGGCGCAGCTTGCCTCTGGCGACCAGCTCGAGGACCCGGCAGCCTATGTGCAGCGCCTGAATCGCCTGCTGCTTGAGTTGGCGGGAGGCTGATCCGGGCTAGCCCCCGGGCACGGAGCCGGCGTTACACTTGGCGGAGCGTTCCGCGCGCCCTTGGGCGCGTTCGCGGGACGCTCCGACAAACCACACCGGAGAGGCGAAGGCGATGAACGAGGCCACCCCGCGCGAGGTCGATGACCGCCGCAACCTCTGGCAGATGCCTCCGCGTCCGCCGTGGCTGGCGCAGGTGAACGCGCTTGGCGCCACCATGGACATGCGTGGTGTCGTTCCCCTGGACGAGCACTCGCTGCTCGATGCCGCACGACGCAACACCGGCCTTGACGATTTCGGCGACACGGAGTGGCTGCCGCATTTCCGCCGCCTGCTGCAGGCGATGGAAGAGGAGGCCAGGCTCAATTTCTTCGGGCGCGTTCTTACGCGCTCTGACCTGCTGGTGTACCTCGAGGGCCGTCTCTGCGTGACCGAGGCTTACCGGCGCCACCCCGAGATCGAGCAGCAGCAGATCGTGGAGCCGGTGTTCATCCTCGGTTTCGGACGCTCCGGCACCACCATCCTCCATGAGACGCTCTCGCGGGATCCGCAGTTCCGCTCGGTGCGCATGTGGGAGGCGCTGTGGCCGTGGCCGGCGCCCGAGCAGGCGAGCTACGAGACCGATCCGCGTATTGCCCGCGCGCAGGCCCGCATCGATGTGGTGAACGCGGTGTCACCCGAGTGGGCCAGCATGCATGCGCAGGGCGGGGCGCTACCAGTCGAGGATATCGAGTTCACCTACTCGGCGTTTTTCTCCGAGGTCTGGGGCTGCGGTTTCCAGGTGAGCGGTTACGACCGGTACTTCGGGGCGCAGGATCCGGCGTATCACTTCTGGTGGCACAAGCGGATTCTGAAGTTGCTGCAATGGAAGTACCGCTTGCCGCACTGGCTCTTGAAGAATCCCACGCACATGCCGCGTATCCCGCAGTTGCTGGAGGCCTACCCGGACGCGAAAATCGTGTTTCCCCACCGCGATCCGGTGGCCTCGGCCGATTCGGTGGTGAACGTCGAGGGCACAATCTTCTCCTGGCGCACGGATCACGTGTACACGGGCGATGAGTTCGCCGAGTGGATTGATGTCGATACCCGGGTGCGCAAGTGGGATGACGTGATCCGCTGGATCGACCAGGGGACGCTGCGACCGGGCCAATTCGCGAATATCCTCTACGCAGACTTCATGCGCGATCCCATGCCGGCGATCGAGGCGCTCTACCGCGATCTTGGCCTGCGCGGCGATCCCGCGGCCTTTGCCGCCATGCAGGCGTTTCTCGAGCAGCGCAACCGCGGCACGCTGGGCAAGACATCGCGCTATGTGAAGACCGCCTCCGGCGATCCCCGCGCCGTTGCCGAACGCGCGAAATACCGGCGGTATCAGGAGTATTTCAAGGTTCCCGACGAGAGTTGATCTGCTGGCCCCGGAGGGCCGTTTCCCTTGCTACCGCCCGGGCGCCCGACTATAACGAACCGCGCCTGAAGACCCCGGAGATCCATCGATGCCGCACGCCCTGAGGCAGCTGTCCCATAACATGCAACTCGCCGTGCTGAGGCTTGTCATGCGCCTGCTCCCCGGCCCGCGCCCACCGCTGTTGTTCTCGGGTCCGGGGTCCGCGCTGCAGATGTGCGACACGCTCGCGGAGTTGGGAACGCAGCGGCTGCTGGTTGTCACGGATGCGGTATTGATGAGACTGGGCGTTGTCGATCCGCTGCTCGAGGCACTGCGTTCGCGCGGGGTGCACTGCACGGTCTACGACGGCGTGGAGCCCGATCCCACGCATGCCCAGGTCGAGGCCGGGATTGCGCTGGCGCTGCGCGAAGGCAGCGAGGCGGTGCTGGCGGTGGGCGGTGGCTCGCCGATCGATGCGGCCAAGCTGATCGCCGCCTGCGTCACCAACGGTGTTCCCCCGTCCGCGCTGGTGGGAAACTTCAAGGTCAAACGCGATCCGCTGCCGATCTATGCCATTCCGACCACTGCTGGCACCGGTGCCGAGGTGACGGTGGCCGCCGTGCTCACGGATACCGCCGCGAAGACCAAGGCCGCGGTGGTCGACGGCAAGCTGGTGCCCAGGATGGCAGCGCTGGACGGCAGTCTGATGCTCGGGCTGCCGCGTCACGTGACCGCAGCGAGCGGCATGGACGCGCTTACGCATGCCGTGGAGTCTTACGTCTCGCAGTTCGCCGATGCCGTGACCATGCCGCAGTCGGTCACGGCCGTGAAGTTGGTGTTCCGGCACCTGCCGCGCGTCTGCGCCGACGGCACGGACCTGCAATCGCGTCAATCCATGGCGCTCGCGGCTACCTGCGCGGGGATGGCCTTCAGCCGCGCGAGCGTGGGTTATGTGCACGCCATCGCGCACAATCTCGGTGGTCTCTACCACACGCCGCACGGGCTCGCGAACGCCATCGTGCTGCCGCACATCCTCGACTTCTACCAGCAGGCTGTCG
>CAJADV010000161.1 GCA_903938575.1 uncultured Gammaproteobacteria bacterium | reverse complement strand
AGCCCGGGCAGTGACTGTCCGGCCAGCATGGCGGGGTAGTCGTTGCCGGCAAAGGCGCTCACAGTGAACAGCAGTCGCGCCCCGCTGCGGTTCAGTATGTAAGCGGCCTCGCCGCCCTTCAGGCGTGTATTGAGCGGCACCAGAATCGCGCCGATGCTCTGCGCCCCGATGGCAACCAGGATCCACTCGAGTCGGTTCGGCGCCCAGATCGCCACCCGATCGCCCCGTCCGAGGCCGGCCGCCAGCATGGCCCCAGACACCCGCCGGCACGCCGCCTCGAGCTCCAGGAAGTTGAGCACCTGCGCGCCATCGTGGATGAAGGGTCGCTCGCCATGCGTTGCTGCAGCCTGCGCCAGTAGTTGCGCCATGGTGGAGGGCAGCGGGTGGTCCGACATCAGGATGCTCCGGCAGACGGGCGACAGGAAGACGCGCAAATCCTACGCAGCCCAGCCGGTTAGGGCAATTATTCGTAGTTTCCTCGCCGTCGATCTACGAAATTCATGTTCTGGCGCAGCAGGATTACCTCCCCGTGCGACTGCCTCCGCGCGGCGTCTGTGGTTAAGCTTCAGGCACACAGCCCCACAGGAGGCCCGCTCATGGGGATAGCCGCGCCCGACGCCGGCACCTCGCCCGTGTCCGTGGCGGCGATCCTGCGCCTCGCGCTGCCCTCCAGTGCCGTCTTCCTGATGGCCACACTGATGAGTCTGGTGATGATCCGCTTCGCCGCCGCGCTGGGCCCGGATGCCGTGGCCGCGGTAAACGCAGGCGCCCGGCTCTACACCGTCTTTATCGCCCTCTGCGCCGGCATCAGCGCCGGCACGCTGGCACTGGTGTCGAACGCCTGGGGCTCCGGACGACCGGCGGAAGCCGCTCGCCTGCTGCAGCTCTCGCTCCGGATGGCAGCCGTACTCGGGGTGGTGCTCAGTCTGCTGTCGGTGGCCGCCATACCCTCGCTTATCGAGGCCTTCGGGCTTGCCTCGACCGCACGCGCCGAGGCGATCGGCTACGCGCGCTGGCTGGCGCTTTTCTTCGCGCCCATGGCCTTCTGCCTGATCCTCACCAGCGGCCTGCGCTCCGTGGGCGACGTGCGCACGCCAATGCTGCTCGCGTTGCTGATCAACGCGGGCTGGCTGTTACTCGCCTGGCGCTGGTCGGGGCATCCGCCCTTCGGCATGGAGCCACACGTGCGCTGGATAGCGCTCGGCATGGGACTCGGCCACGTGCCGGGAGCCGTGCTGGCCTACCAGTTGTGGCGACGCTCGCGACTCGTGCTCGGACCGGTGGCGCCCGACGCAGGCGATCGCCGGCGACTGCTCGCGCTACTGCACACGGGCTACCCCGCGGCACTGGAGCAGGGCCTGCTGCAGGTCGGAGTGATCGCCTTCATCGGCATCACCGGACGCTACGGCACGGCCGCCTTCGCCGCCTACGGCACCGGCATAAGCCTGCTGTCGCTCGCGATGGTGGTGGGCGTGGGTTTCTCGATCGCGGTCAGCGTGTTGGTAGGCCAGCAGCTTGGCGCCGGCTCCCCGGCCAATGCCCGCTTGGTCGCGTTGCGTGCGCTCAGGCTCTGCGTGGTGGTGCTGGGCGTGCCCGGGCTCGTGCTGGCGCTCAATGCCAAGGCCGTGGCGCTGTGGCTCACGGGCGATGCCGAGATCGCGCGCCTCACGGTGATGGCGATCTATGCCTTCACGGCCGTACTGCCCATGATCGCAGTCGAGTTCTGCATCGGCGGCGCACTGCGGGGCGCGGGCGATACGCGTTTCCCCCTACTCAATGTGCTTGCGGGATTGTTTGTCGTGCGCTTCGGGCTGGCATGGCTGCTGTCGCGCGCCGGATTTTCGATCGAATGGATTTACGCAACGCTGGTCGCTGACTACTCCGTGAAAAGCTCGCTGCTCATCTGGCGTTTCCGCTCCGGGCGCTGGATGCACAAGGGTTTGTGGAAAAAGTGAAGGCGCTGTTCGTTGCCGACTCGAGCGCCGCCATTTAACCTGCAAGACCGCCCGCCCGTTCAGGCAGGCCGCCAACCTCAGGATGCATCACCGTGACATTTCGCAACGCAACTGCAGCGCTGCTCGCGCTTTTCTCGGCCGCAGCATGGGCAGACCCCATCGCCACCGACCGCCCCGACTTCGTGGAATCCAGCAATACCGTTGGCGCCGGGCGCTGGCAGCTCGAGACCAGCATCGCCTATGAGAGCGACCAGCAGAGCGGTGTGGAGGCCACGACCTGGTCGACGCCAACGCTGCTGCGGATAGGCATGGGCGAGTACCTCGAGGCACGCATCGAGACCGAAGGCCTCCTCAGCCAGGACCTCGATGGCAACGGCATCAACGACAGCAACACGGGCTATGCCGATACCGCAGTGGGCCTCAAGTGGCATGTGCCGGGCAGCGAGGACAGCGGCCCTTCGATCGGCGTACTGCTGCACGCGGACCTCGACAGTGGTTCCAGCGATTTCCGCGGCGATGGCGTGCGGCCCTCGCTGCGCGTGGTGGCCGAGTGGGAACTGAGCGAGCGCGTCTCGCTCGGCATCATGCCCGGCGTCATCTCCGACAAGGATGACAACGGCGAGCGCTTCACGGCCGGAATACTCGGGGCCGTGATGGGCTACGCGATCAACGATTCGACACGCGTGTTTGCGGAGGTCGCCGCCGAGCAGATCGCCGCCGATAACCACGGCGGTGATGTGGTGAATTTCGATATCGGCACAGCACACCTTCTCTCGGAGGACGCGCAGGTCGATCTCGCCGCCTCTTTCGGCATGACCGACGAGACGCCGGAGTGGGCCGTGACGGTTGGTTACTCGGTACGGTTCTGATCGCCGGCTGCGGCGCACGTGGGAGAAGGGCATGAAAATGACATGGACCATCGGCGCAAAACTGTGGGCGCTGGCTCTCACGGCGACGGCACTCATCATCGGCGTCGGACTCACCGGGCTGGCGGCCGTGCGCGACATGGAGGTCGCACTCGCCGAAGTGCGCACCAGCGGGCAGGCGCTGCGCTCGCACATGCAGGGCGACATGATGCACGACGCGCTGCGCTCTGACGTGCTGGCCGCCATCCTGGCGGCTCAGAGCGGCAGGGTGGAGGAGCGCGACGCCCTGGCCGCCGACATCAAAAGTCACGCCACGATATTCCGCGACGCCATCACAGCGGAAAAACAGTTGATCACCGACCCCTCCACGCTGGCGCAGATCCAGGCGCTGTTGCCGTCACTGGGCGACTACATTCAGGGCGCCGAAAAAATCCAGTCGCTGTCGTTCCGGGACCTGCCCGCGGCGCAGGCAGGCTTGCCAGAATTCGTGGGGCTCTTCGAGACCCTGGAGCCGCAGATGGAGTCCGTCTCCGAGAGTATCGAGGCTTGGTCGGAGGCCACCGGCGCGCGGGCACGCGAGACCTCATCAGGCGCGGACGCCACCATCGCCGGCATCGCGGGGGCGGCCGTACTGCTGCTGCTGATCACGGCATCGCGGATTACCCGCGCCATCGTGCGCCCCCTGCAGCGTGCGGTTGAGGTAACCACACGTATTGCTGCCGGAGAGCTCGACAATGT
>CAJADV010000160.1 GCA_903938575.1 uncultured Gammaproteobacteria bacterium | reverse complement strand
TCGCGGCTCTCGATCCCCGTGGTGGGGCCGGCACAGGCGTCCTTCCACATGGCCGCCATGCTCGGGCGGCGCTTTTCCGTGGTCACGATGTGGCCCGAGTGGTTCTGGATGTACGAAAAAACCGCCCGCGAGACCGGGCTGAAGGAACGCGTGGCGTCACTCCGCCACATCGACACACGGCCCGACACCGCGGAACTTCTGGCCGGCAAGGAGGAGATCGTCTTCGACAAGCTGCTCCGGGAGTGTCGCCGCGCCATCGACGAAGACGGCGCAGACGTGCTGATTCTCGGCTCCACCACCATGCACCAATCCCACGCCTGGCTGCGCGAGCGTCTCGAGGTGCCGCTGATCAATCCCGGGCTGGTGGCCTTCAAGCTGTGCGAGACCCTGCTCGATCTCGGGCTGAGCCACAGCAAGCGCGCCTACCCCTCGCCCGCTCGCACGGCAGACAACCTGCTCGCCAGCGTCCCCTCGGTGTTCTGAGGCACGCCAGCATGGAATCGCGCTATTACCGGCACTGGCACCTTGCCAAGGACGAGACCGAGCTGAACATCACCGAGCTCGAGTACTCGGTGATCCGTTTCCAGGAGGCCTTCACGCGGTGGATGATCACCATCGGGGAGCTGACCGGCTCATCGGGGCTGAAGTACAGCGAACACGTGATCCTGCACGTGATTCGCATGCAGGACCGCCCGAAGAGCACCGCCACCATCGCGCGTCTCGTCAACCGCGACGATATGCCCAATATCCAGTACAGCCTGCGCAAACTCGAGTCCGAGGGTCTGGTCCGCAAGAAAAAGGAAAAAGGCACCAAGAACATCGTCTACGAGATCACTGACCGCGGCACGCAGATCACCGACGAGTACGCCAAGATACGTTCCGAGATGCTCATCAAGAATCTGCGTGCGCTCGCCGACATCGACCAACGCACCGAGAAAGCGGGCCAGACGCTCTCGATCATGACGGGAATCTACGAGGAATCTGCGCGCAACGCGGCAGCCTTCAACCACGATCTTTGAGGAAGGGCAGTACATGAAAGCTTACAGACTGGTTGCGAGCGGCGCCGACGGACTGCAGCGCAGGGATGAGCCCGCACCCACACCCGGTGCGGGTGAGGTGCTGCTGCGGCTGAAGGCCGCGTCGGTCAACTACCGCGATATCGCCATCCTTGCCGGCGTGTATCCGAACAAACAGGGCGTGATTCCGCTGTCAGATGGTGCCGGCGTGGTCGAGGCCGTGGGCCATGGCGTGCATGGTTTTGCGCCGGGTGACGCGGCAGTGAGCTGTTTTTACGCCGACTGGCAAGCCGGCCCTGCCACCGCGGCAAACCATGCCGTGTCCCTCGGCTGCGAGCGCGACGGCATGCTGGCAGAGTACGTTTGCCTGCCGGCTACGGCGCTGGTGGCCAAGCCCGCAACCCTCGATTTTGCCGAGGCAGCCACCCTGCCCTGCGCGGCGCTCACCGCGTGGTCAGCGCTCTTCACCGAGGGCAATCTGCGCCCGGGACAACACGTGCTGGTGCAGGGTACCGGCGGCGTTGCCACCTTCGCGCTGCAGTTCGCGCGCATGGCGGGCGCAGAGATCACGGTGATTTCAGGCAGCGAGGCAAAGCTTGAGCGCGCCCGGGAGATGGGAGCAAACCACCTCGTCAACTACCGCGAAACCACCGACTGGGCATCACGGGTGATGGAGATCACCGGCGGCGCGGGCGTTGACGTGGTCGTCGAATTGGGAGGCGCCGATACGCTCGAGCAGTCGCTGCGCTGCGTGGCGGTGGGCGGCCATATCTCGGTGATCGGTGTGCTCTCGGGCCTGGAGGCGCACATCTCGCTGCGCCACATGCTGTTCCGCCACATCCGTCTCTGCGGCATCACAGTGGGGCACCGCGAGGATTTCATCGCGATGAACCGCGCCATCGATCTGCACGGGATATCGCCCGTGATCGATACGCGCTTCGGCTTCGACGAGGCCGCGCTCGCCTACGCGGCGCTGCCGCGCGGCCTGCATTTCGGGAAGCTCGTCATCGAGAGCTGAGCGGGCGCGGGTCATTCACAGGTCAGTGTCGCGGGTCGTGGCCCGCCCCGACGCGGGGAGATGTCGCGGGCATGGCCCGCTCCTACGCGGAGGAATGTCGCGGGCATGGCCCGCTCCTACCGGAGGGATTCGCAACACGCCCGGATCGAGCGCTTCGCGCTGCGTGGTCACGCGGGGAGCGGCCTTCATCCGTGAAATCG
>CAJADV010000159.1 GCA_903938575.1 uncultured Gammaproteobacteria bacterium | reverse complement strand
GCTACGCCGATCGTATGCGTGGTGATCGGGGAGGGCAGTTCGGGCGGCGCGCTTGGCATCGGCGTCGGCGATCATCTCGCCATGCTGCAGTACTCGACCTACTTCGTGATATCCCCCGAGGGCTGCGCCAACATCATCTGGAAGACCACCGAGAAGGCGCCCGAGGCCGCAGAGGCCATGGGCGTGACATCGACCGTGCTGGAAGAGCTCGGCATCGTCGATGCGACGATCCCCGAACCGCGCGGCGGTGCGCACCGCGATCCTGATGCCATGGCGCAGCGTGTGCGCGAGCACATCGCCCAGCAGTTCGACCGCTTGGTCGCCATGCCGCGCGAGGAACTGCTGGAGGCCCGATTCCGGAGGCTCATGTCCTTCGGGAGCCGTTGAGCCTCGTGACTCCCGACGACCCCATCCTGCGCCTGTTGCGGGAACATCCGCAGGCCAGGCGCTGGGTCGTTGCTTTCAGTGGCGGGATGGACTCCCACGTCCTGCTCGATATGGTGGCGCGCAGCCTCCGCGGGTGCCCCGATGCGCCGCTTCTCGAGGCCTTGCACGTGGATCATGGCGTGCACCCCGATTCTGGCCTCTGGGCGGCTCATTGCGAGCGCGTCTGCGCTGCTCTCGGCCTGACGTTCAGTGCGCGACGTGCCGAGCCTGGCTCGGCAGCAGAGGATCGGCTGCGACGCGCGCGCTATCAGGTTTTCGAGGCGTTCTGCCGGGATGATGACCTCCTCCTGCTCGCGCATCATCAGGATGATCAGGCCGAGACGGTGCTGCTCAGACTGCTGCGTGGGGCCGGACCGGCGGGCCTCGCTGGCATGCCGAGCCACCGGCCATGCGGCGCGGCGCTGCTGTGTCGGCCGCTGCTCGACTGGCCCCGCGAGCGCCTGCTCGCGCATGCCCACGCGATGGGACTGCAGTGGATCGAGGATCCCTCCAACGAGCAAGCCTCCTACGGACGCAATCTGCTGCGGGCGCAGGTCATGCCGGTGCTTGAGCAGCGTTGGCCGGGCGCCGCCGCGCGGATCGCGCGTGCCGCGGAACATTGCGGCGATGCCGCGTCCATCTGCGCCTCCCTTGCCAGCGAAGACCTCGGCACCTGCACAGGGACGGACCGCCTTGGCCAATCGTGTTTGCGTCTGGCGCCGTGGCGTGCGCTCGAGGCGGCACGTGGCCGACAGGTCCTGCGCGAGTGGTTGAAGCAGGGCACCGATTCGGCTGCCGAGGCGCGTTCGCTCCAGACATTGCTTGCCGAGGTGATCGAGGCGGCCCCGGACCGGCAGCCGAGGCTGGTGATTGGCGCCGTGGTGGTGCGCCGGTTCGATGATGCGCTCTACCTGCTGCCTCGCCGCGCCGATCGCCGTACGCCTCCCGCACCATTCGTCATCGAAGCCGGGCACGTCGCCAGCATCCCTGGTGTGGGCCGGGTGTCGTTGTTGCCTGAGCTTGGCGCGGACGCGGTGCGCCCGGGGCATGTGTACACCATCGCATTTCGCCGCCCTGGCACCGCCTGCCGGTTGGCAGGGCGGCCGGAGAAGCCGCTCAAGCAGGTGTTGCAGGAGTCAGGCGTGCCGCCCTGGCTGCGCGATGTGGTGCCGCTGCTGTTCGTGGATGCAGAACTCGCGGCGGTCGGTGGCGTCGGTGTGTGCGAGGGCTTCGCAGTGGCTGCCGGCGAGCAAGGTGTGCGCTTGGTCTGGTCGCCCGAGGACTTCGATTAGGTGTTTCGCCCGCTCACCACTTCAGGAGCTCCATGGCCTTGGCCACCTCCGGACGCAGCGCGAGGATGGTGTCTGCTCCCACCGCGCTTTGGGTGATTTCCTCTGTGAAGAGGACCGCAGTGCCCGGATACACATCCTTGCGGCGGCTGCCTGGCGCGTAGGCGAGCTCATCGGAAAGCCGATGCGCCACCTGCGCGTAATCGGCAAACGCCAGTTCCGCGCTGGCGTAATCACCGACACGGGTCATCGCCCGCATCATGACGCGCTGCCCGGGCGCCTTGCCGTGTATCGCAAGCATCATTTTCTGGGGGCGCGAGAGCTTGGG
>CAJADV010000158.1 GCA_903938575.1 uncultured Gammaproteobacteria bacterium | reverse complement strand
GGCTGGACCTGCTGGTGAACAACGCCTCGGGTTTCTTCCCGACGCCCATCGGCACGGTGAGTGAGGCGCAGTGGGACAGCCTCTTCGGCTCGAACCTGAAGGGGCCTTTCTTCCTCTGTCAGGCACTGGCGCCGGCACTGCGTGCGAGCCATGGCGCGATCGTGAACATCGTGGATATCTACGCCGAATTGCCGCTCGCGCAGCACGCGGTCTACACCATGGCCAAGGCCGGCGTGGGCATGATGACCCGCGCACTGGCGCAGGAGTTGGGGCCCGCGGTCCGGGTGAACGGCGTGGCGCCGGGGGCGATCCTTTGGCCCGCAGAGACCAATCCCGAACTCGACCACGCCAAGGCCGATGCGCTACTCGCGCAGACTGCTCTCAAACGGATCGGAGACGTCTCGGACATCGCCCGCGCGGTGCGTTATCTGGGGTTGGAAGCGGGCTATGTGACCGGGCAGATACTCGCCGTGGACGGCGGCCGAACACTCTATTGAGCCGAGCGCTCGATCAGCACGCCCACATCATCGGCCCACGGAACGGCGCCGGGCTTGGCCAGCCGCAGCCGCAGCCAGCGAATGCCGAACTCGGCGATCAGCGTAGCGGCAATGGCCTCGGCAAGGCCTTCGATCAGTTGCAGGGTGTTGGCTTCGACCATCTCTTTCACGCGCGTGGAGACGGCGTGATAGTCGAGGGTATCGTCCAGCGCATCACTGGCGGCAGCGGCACGGATGCAGAATCGCATCTCGAGGTCTATCACCAACGTCTGGCGTATGTGGCGCTCCCACTCATAAACGCCGATCACGGCATCGGCCTTGAGTCCGCGCACAAACACAGTATCGAAGGCATCGCTCACGGGATGGGCTCCAGGCTTTCCATGGGCCAGCGTGCCTGCGCACGGACGGCAAGGCCGTCGTGTTGGCCGGCCTGCAGGCGCAGGCACCCGGCGAGTGCGATCATGGCGCCGTTGTCGGTGCAGAACTCGAGGCGCGGGTAGAAGACCGTCCAGCCGCGCGACTCCGCCATCTCGCGAAGGCGTTGGCGCAGCCTGCGGTTAGCGCTCACTCCGCCGGCCATCACCAGCCTTTCAAGGCCGGTCTGCTCCATCGCGCGGCGGCACTTGATCAGCAGCGTGTCGACCACTGCATCCTGAAAAGACGCCGCGACATCGGCACGGGTCGTCTCGTCGAGGCCCCCGGTGCCGGCGGCGAGACTCTTTATGAGGGTGCCGGTGAAGGTCTTAAGACCGCTGAAACTGAAGTCGAGCCCGGGGCGAGTGGTCATCGGGCGGGGAAAATCGTAACGGGCAGGGGCGCCGCCCTCGGCCAGCGCAGCCAGCCGGGGACCTCCCGGATAGCCAAGGCCCAGCATCTTTGCGACCTTGTCGAAGGCCTCTCCCGCCGCATCATCGAGGGATTCACCGAGGATCCGGTAACTGCCCACGCCGCCCACCTCGACCAGCTGGGTATGGCCGCCAGACACCAGCAGCGCGACAAAGGGAAAGGCCGGAGGCTCCGGCTCCAGCAGGGGCGCGAGCAAATGAGCCTCCATATGATGGACGCCCACCGCAGGCACGCCCCACCCGAAGGCGATGGCCCGGGCCGTGCAGCCCCCAACCAGCAAGGCCCCCAACAGCCCGGGGCCAGCTGTATAAGCCACGCCATCTATGGACTCCGGCCCGCTGCCGGACTGCTCGAGGACCGTCTGCACGAGGGGCAGCAAGCGACGCACGTGGTCACGCGAGGCGAGCTCAGGCACTACCCCGCCGTATTCCGCGTGCAGGGCCACCTGGGAATGGAGGGCGTGCGCGAGCAGGCCGTGGTCGGAGTCAAAGACCGCCACACCCGTCTCATCGCAGGAAGTTTCGATGCCCAATACACGCATAAGGGGATGATAATCGCCCCGCATGGATTAATCCCGCACAACGCGGGGTGGCATTCGGTAAATGATGCCTTTAGACTTGCCGGCCCCGGACTCACGCAGAGGTTTCCGGGGCAACACAACCACTCGTATCGGTAGCTACTGAATGCCCGCGATCAAACTCAAAGAGAACGAGCCCTTCGACGTCGCCCTGCGCCGCTTCAAGCGCTCCTGCGAGAAAGCCGGCGTACTCGCCGAAGTCCGCCGCCGCGAGTTCTACGAAAAGCCCACCTGGGTGCGCAAGCGCAAGGCCGCAGCGGCCGTCAAGCGTCACCAGAAGAAGCTGGCCCGCGAGAACCGCCGCCAACAGCGGATGTACTGAGCTCCATCTCCTTTTTCTGCTGCAGGTCCTGCCATGAGCGAGTCCGCCCTCAAGGCACGCATCATCGAAACCGTAAAGGCTGCGATGAAGGCACAGGACAAGCCACGCCGCGATGCCATCCGGCTGATCCAGTCGGAATTGAAGCGCGTCGAGGTCGATGAACGCATCGAACTCGACGACTCACGGGTACTCGCCATCCTCGACAAGATGGTCAAGCAACGCCGCGAGTCGATCAGCCAGTTCCAGGCCGCCAACCGGCAGGACCTGGTCGACAGCGAGACCGCTGAACTGTTGGTGATCCAGGAGTTTCTGCCCCAAGCTCTCGCCGAAGCCGAACTCGACGCCCTCCTCGAGGCCGCGTTCGCAGAATCCGGCGCAACCGGCATGAAGGACATGGGCAGAGTCATGGCCATCCTGAAGCCCCAGGTTCAGGGTCGCGCCGACATGGGCGCGGTGAGCCAGCGCATCAAGGCCCGCCTGAGCCCCTGATCAAGCTAGATACCCTCTCTGGCAGCTCCTTTAGCCAGAGTTTCTCCGCAAACAACACGCCCTCGACCGCTCAATCTGCACAGACGTAGCGATAGGTGCGAGCGCCTGCCGCCAACACGACCTCAGCAGCGGCGGCTTCGGCTAACATGCTGGCCTGAAACTCCTGCTCGCAACGCACCATGTCCGGCCGCATTCCCCAGCGATTCATCGACGAACTGCTCGAACGCGTAGACATCGTCGACGTGGTCGATTCGCGCGTCCCGCTGCGCAAGGCTGGCAAGAACTACTCCGCCCGCTGCCCCTTCCACGACGAGAAAACCCCCTCCTTCAGCGTCAACCCGGACAAGCAGTTCTACTACTGCTTCGGCTGCGGTGCCGGAGGCAACGCCATTGGCTTCGTGATGGAGTTCGAGCGGCTGGAGTTTCCCGCCGCGGTTGAGAAGCTGGCCACGCTGGCGGGCCTCGAAATACCGCGGGAGGAAACTACCCAGGCTACCGGCGCCAATGTGCGGCAGGCCGAACTGCTGAAACGACTGGAGAGTGCAGCCGCGTGGTTCAAGCGGCAGCTTAAGGAACACCCACAAGCGGGCGAGGCGCGTGAGTACCTGCAGCGCCGGGGGCTCAGTGCCGAGACGATCGAGAAATTCGGCATCGGCTTTGCGCCGCCCGGCTGGGACAGCCTGCTGCGCGCACTCGGCCCCTCGGATGGCGAGAAACAATTCCTGCTGGATGCCGGACTGCTGATCCAGCGCGATGAGGGCGGCGGGCTCTACGATCGTTTCCGCGAGCGCGTGATGTTCCCGATCCTGGACAACCGGGGCCGGGCCGTGGCTTTCGGCGGGCGCGTGCTCACGGACGAGAAACCCAAGTACCTGAACTCCCCGGAGACTGCGGTATTCCATAAAGGCCAGGAGCTCTACGGCCTGTACCAGGCCCGGCGCAGCCAGAAGGAGCTCGAGCGCGTGCTGGTGGTGGAGGGCTACATGGATGTGGTCATGCTCGCGCAGCATGGCATCGAGTGGGCCACAGGAACCCTGGGCACCAGCTTGTCAGCGAGCCACCTTCAGCGCTTGTTCCGCTACACCACGCAGGTGGTGTTCTGTTTCGATGGCGACGAGGCCGGGCGCCGGGCTGCGGCCCGCTCACTGGAACTCGCACTGCCCGCCATGCAGGACGGCCGGCAGGCGGCGTTCCTGTTCCTGCCCGAGGGCGAAGACCCGGACTCACTGGTGCAGAAAATCGGTGCCGAGGCCTTCCGGGCACGGGTTGCTGGAGCCACGCCGCTCTCGGAGTATCTCTTCGAGCACCACGGCGCCGGCATCGACCTCGACAACCCCGACGGCCTGGCACGCCTCAGCAAGCTGCTGTTGCCCGCGATAGCACGCATACCGGGCGAGGTCTTCCGCGAGTTGTTGCGCGGCAAACTGGCCCAGAGATTGGGCATCAGTGCGGATCGGCTGCCGGGAGCTGCCCCCACATCGCGCGCCCTCCCTCAGGATGCTCCTGCATTCTCACCGCCACCACCGCGGCGGCCACTTGCGCACTCGGGACAGCGGCGCGTGGCCGGCTCAGCACGCGGCGCCCTGCGCCTGCTGCTGCAGAACCCCGCGCTAGCCCGGGAAGCAGGCAATACCTCCGCCCTGACGGGGCTGGAGGAGCCCGACCTGCCCCTGCTGCTCCAGTTGCTCGACTACCTTCGCAAGAACCCGCAGGCGAGCATGGGCGCCATCCTCGGCTACTGGTACGGCACCCCGGAGGGCGAATTGCTGAACCGCCTGGCCGCGGAAGAGCCGGTGCCCGGGCACGACGCAGGCCAGGAGTTCGGCGACATCATCAGCCACCTGGCATCGCGCCTCAGTAGCAACCAAAGCGAAGACCGCCGCCGGGAGTTGGACAGCATCCCCTTTGCCAGTTTGAGCCCCGAACAGAAGCGCGAATACCTGTCCCTGCTGGCCGCAAAACCCCGCTGAATGCCTTAACCGTGTCTTTTTAGGGACTTGTGCGCCCGACAGCGCCGCTTTCACGTAGAGTTATTTACGCGGCCCCAGTTATAATGCGCGGCCAAATTTTGCGTGCCCCACGCCCGCTCCGACACAGGTGCAACGCATGTCCGAATCGACTCAGCAGTCCCGTTTGAAAGACCTCATTGCCAAGGGCAAAGAGCAGAACTACCTCACCTACGCAGAGGTGAACGATCACCTCCCGGAAGATATCTCCGACCCCGAACAGGTCGAAGAAATCATCCAGATGATCAACGACATGGGCATCCAGGTCTTCGAGGAGGCCCCGGACGCAGAGGCCCTCTTGCTGGTCACGGGCGACAACGCCGCCGTCGAGGAAATTGCCGAAGAAGCCGTGGCGGCCCTGACTGCCGTGGAATCCGAGGCCGGCCGTACCACCGACCCCGTCCGCATGTACATGCGTGAAATGGGCACCGTGGAACTGCTGACCCGGGAAGGCGAAATCGTCATCGCCAAGCGCATCGAGGAAGGCATCCGCGAAACCCTCGCAGCGATCGCCTTCTTCCCGGGGGCCATCGAGGGCATCCTCCACGAGTACGACCTGGTAGCGGCCGGCGAGAGGCGACTCTCGGACGTGCTGACCGGTTATCTGGAGCCCACCGAAGACGTGCAACCCGCCACCCCGGTGGAGCCTGCCGCCAAGCCCGGCGCCAAAGCGGTAGCGAAGAAGGGCGCTGCGGAAGAGGAAGAAGTCGCGGAAGAAGAAACCCCCGCCGACGACACCGAGACTGACGAGGTCGAGAGCGGCCCGGATCCCGAGCTCGCGAGGCTTCGCTTCGATGACCTGCGCAAGCAGCTCGGCAAGGCTACCCGCAGCATCAAGAAAAACGGCCGCGACGACAAGGCCACCACCAAAGAGCTCGAGAAGACCGCTGATCTCTTCAAGTTCCTCAAACTCCCCCCCCGTCAGTTCGACCCGATGGTCGAGCGCGTGCGCTCAACCGCCAACCAGGTGCGTGAACTCGAGCGCCAGGTCATGCATCTGTGCGTGAATTACGCGCGCATGCCGAAATCGACCTTCATCGAGGAGTTTCCGGGCAACGAGACCAACGACAAGTGGGTCGAGAAGCTCTCGCGTCGTAAGCAGCCGTATGCGGCCAAGATCGGCGCAATCCGTGACGACGTGCTGCGACTGCAACTGCGGATCGGCGAAGTCGAGTCCCAGGCAGGCATAACCTGCGTCGAAATCAAGGACATCAATCGCCGCATGTCCATCGGCGAAGCCAAGGCACGCCGCGCCAAGAAAGAAATGGTCGAGGCGAACCTGCGCCTGGTGATCTCGATCGCCAAGAAGTACACCAACCGCGGCCTGCAGTTCCTTGACCTGATCCAGGAAGGGAACATCGGCCTGATGAAGGCCGTAGACAAGTTCGAATACCGCCGCGGCTACAAGTTCTCGACCTACGCCACGTGGTGGATCCGGCAGGCCATTACGCGCTCCATCGCGGATCAGGCGCGCACGATTCGTATCCCGGTGCATATGATCGAGACGATCAACAAACTGAACCGCATCTCGCGCCAGATGCTGCAGGAGATGGGCCGCGAGCCCACCCCGGAAGAACTCGGCGAGCGCATGGAGATGCCCGAGGACAAGATCCGCAAAGTGCTCAAGATCGCCAAAGAGCCGATCTCGATGGAAACCCCCATCGGCGACGACGAAGACTCACACTTGGGCGATTTCATCGAGGACTCCTCGATCCCCTCGCCCATCGAGTCCGCCACTGGC
>CAJADV010000157.1 GCA_903938575.1 uncultured Gammaproteobacteria bacterium | reverse complement strand
GGCGGCCGCGCTGTTCAAGGAGGTTGGCGATGTATTCGCAGGAGTAGGCGCCGAGGGCGTGCGCATCGGTCAGGGCACGATGCACTGCGTCGAGTCCGTGGATCTCGGAGAGCGCGACGATCTTTTCGACGTGGTGCCGCACATTCAGCCGCCGCTCCGCCAGTTGCGCGTGATACGCGGCCGCGACTGGCGCGAGCGCGAGGAAACGCAAAAAAGTCCGCTGGTGTCGCGCCTGCTTCCGCTCGTCGAGCAGGGTTTGCACATGATCGGGTTGCTCGTAGTCGCCGCGCCGCTCGAACGAGCGCACATGGTCCGCGACCATGGTCTGGCCGTCGAAGAGCCGCAGGCGGTCGCTCGCCAGTTGCAACGTCAGCGGGGTCGAGGCGTAACGCGGCGGCACCGAGTAACGGTTCGTGTCGACCGTGACGCGGCAGCGATTACTCACCCGCACGGTGCGCACGAGCACCGTCTCATAGGGGTTCGCCGGCAGCGACCGCAGGTGCGCACGTTCCTCGGTGAGCATCGCAGTCGGCGTGCGCTTGGTTTCGCCGTGCTGGCGCACGTTGGCCACGGTTTCGAGCCAAAGGCGGGCGGCGGCGTTGAGGGCGGCGAGCCCGCCGGGCGCCCCGAGGTCGCGGCCGGCGAGGAAGTTTTTCTTCACGTAGCCGACGGCGTTTTCCACCCGGCCCTTCGCCTGCGGCTGCCGCGGTCCGCAGGGTTTCACGGTGAAGCCGTAGTGCCGGGCAAAATCGAGGTAGTGCGGATTACAGACCGCCGGCTCGCCCACCCGGTGTGAGAGGACCGCGGTCTTGCAGTTGTCGGGCATGACTTCCAGGGGCACCGCGCCGAGGGCCTCGAAGGCCCGGCGCTGGCAGCCGAGGAACCATTCCTGGCTCTGACCGAGGGTAAATTCCACGTGGAGCCAGCGGCTGTGGCACAGCACGAAGACGAAGAAACTCAGCGCCCGGCGCGTGCCGCCAACCGGGATCGCGCCGGCCGAGCCCCAGTCGATTTGGGCGCACTGGCCCGGGGCGTAAGTGAGCGTCAGATACGCGGGCTGACGCGGGGGCCGCACCGTGCGCACGTAGTCGCGCACGATGGAGCAACCGCCGGCGTAGCCCTGCTCGCGCAGGCGTTGCCAGAGCTGCGTCGCGGTGAAGGGATGCTCGGCGAGCCAGCGCGTGATCGCGGGCTTGTGCGCATCCAGGATGCTCGCCCGCCGCGCCGCCTGCCGTTGTTCATAGCGTGGTCGGCCCACCCATTTTTTCACGGTCTGGGGGTGCAATGCCAACGCCCGCGCGATCTGCGCCATCGTCAGGTGCTGTTCATCCCACGCCTGCCGGAGCTGGCAAAACGTCTGATAGGCGATCATCGCGCTCCCTCCCGACCCGCGAGAGCCTCCAGGGCGAGCACTTGATACAACGGCTTTTCATACGCGATGACGCCGGCGGCCGCGAGCTGCCCGCGCGCGGCGGCCACTTCCAGATCCGTCAGCGACAACAGCCGGCCGAGCGTGCCGTCGCCGTAATAACTCAGGCCGTGTTCATCACCCACGGTGACGAGCACCAGATACAACGCCCACGCTTTCGCGTCGGCCCGGCGCAGGTAATCCGCGCGCACCAACCGGTGATCGATCCAACTAAAATGCGGCGGCACCCGCCGCAGCCGCTCGGCCTGCAAGATTCGTTTCGCGATTAACATCGAGGTAGTGCCACGCCGGGCGACGCGCCCAGCACGGCATGCCCCATCGCTATCAATCGCCCCGTCATCGTCGCGATGTCCTCTTGTAAGGTCACCCCGGCGAGATGGGCGATAAGTCCAATCACCAGCGGGGGTTGCCGCAGCCAGTCG
>CAJADV010000156.1 GCA_903938575.1 uncultured Gammaproteobacteria bacterium | reverse complement strand
CTCGATCTTCGAGCAATCGACCGGCAGCTTCAGCTTTCACCCGGGACCGATCTTCACCGAGGTTCTGCTGGCCGATGAGATCAACCGTACATCGCCCAAGACGCAGAGCGCGCTTCTCGAGGCGATGGCCGAGCGGCAGGTGACGGTCGAGGGTGAGACGCGCCCGCTTCCGCATCAGTTTTTTGTCATCGCCACGCAGAACCCGGTAACTCAGGCGGGCACATTTCCGCTGCCGGAGTCGCAACTCGATCGGTTTCTCATGCGGATCGCGATTGGCTATCCCGACCGCGGTTCGGAACGGGCCATGCTGACCGGCCGCGCCGGAGGTTCTGTCCCAGAGACGATCGCCCCCAGCCTCTCGCGCGAGGATCTTGCCGCGATACAGTCGAGCGCCGCCGAGGTCAAGACCGCAGACATGCTGCTCGACTACGTGCAAAGGCTCACCGCATACACGCGCACCGCGCCGGAATTTGTCCATGGACTTTCGCCCCGTGGGGCAATCGCGCTGGTCGCCGCGGCTCGCGTGTGGGCCTACATGGAAGGGCGCGGCCACGTCGTGCCTGAGGATGTGCAGTCGGTGCTTCCCGCAGTGGCCGCGCACCGCCTGCGCGGGGCCGCGGACTTCGCCGGCGATGGACTCGCCCTCGTCGAGCGATTGCTCGCGCGGGTCGACGTTTTCGGATGAGCTTTCTCGGGCGCGCGCGCGCCGCGCTGCGTGCTGCGGTCGAGGCGCGCTGGGAACGCTGGCTCGCACGGCGTGTGCCTGCGGCGCGCGAGATACTGCTGGTGCAGGGCAATGTGTACATCATGCCCTCGGCGGCGGGTTTCGCGTTTTTCGCGTTGCTGCTCGCGATGCTGCTCGCCGGTATCAACTACGAGAACAACCTCGTCTTTGCGTTCACCTTCCTGCTTGGAGGGATGTTCGTGGTGGCGGTTCTCCACACTTACGCCAACCTCGCGGGACTGCGGCTCTCCGTGCTTCCGGTACGGCCCGTGTTCGCGGGCGAGAGAGCTGTGTTCAGCGTGCACCTGCGCGATGAGGGGCGCCGTTGTCACGACAACATCGAGTTGTGGTGGCGGCAGGGTGAGCCTGCCGAGGCACGGCTTGTCGCCGGGGGAGAGAATCTGTCCGCGCTGCACCTGCCCGCGCCGCGCCGGGGCTGGCTTCGCCCGGGGCGCTTGCGCGTGCGCAGTTACTACCCTCTGGGATTGCTGCGCGCCTGGTCCTGGGTGGATTTCGATGTGGCGTGTCTGGTGTACCCGCGCCCGGCTGCGGTGGGCGCGCTTCCCCTGGACAGTGGCCGCTCAGATCAAGGCATTGCGACCCGGGATGCGGGGGCGGAGGAATTCAGCGGTTTTCGGCGCTATGCCCCGGGGGATCCGCTGCGTCATGTTGCCTGGCGCACGCTTGCCAAGGGGCAGCCGCTACAGATCCGGGAATACCTCAGTTTCGCTGATCGCAGCATCTGGCTCGATTGGGAGCAGACGCTCTGGGCGGGCGGCACGGAAGAGCGCTTATCGCTGCTGTGCCGGTGGGTGCTGGAGTTGCACCAGACCGATACAGAGTACGGACTCGTCTTGCCCGATACGCGGATCGAACCGGCGGTGGGCGACGTCCAACGTGATCGCGCGCTGGCGGCGCTGGCCGTTTTCGGACTTCCTGCCGGTGGGAATTCGTCATGACGGCACAACTGCCCCGGCGCAGTCTCCTGTGGATCATGGGGGCGTTGGCGCTGGTCATCGCGCCTCATGCGCTGCACATGCCGTTCTGGGTGCCCGTGGTGCCTGCGTTCGCATTCGCGTGGCGCCTGCGCGTGTATCAGGGGCGCTGGCCTTTCCCGTCTCTTCCGGTGCGCGCCTTGCTGGTGTTCGTGTCCTTTGCCGGGGTGGGTCTGGAGTTCAGGACCATCAACGGATTGGATCCTGCCGTGGCGCTGTTGGTGATTGCCGCTGGCCTCAAGACCCTCGAGATGAAAGACCCGCGTGATTATATGGCGGCGGTTTTCGTGGGCTTTTTTCTGGCGAGCGCACAACTGCTCTTCGAGCAGGAAATTCACTACGCGCTGCTTGCGCTTACAGGACTCACAGGCATGACCGCCGCGCTGGTCGCTCGCCACCAGCGCGCGCCCGCCCCGGGTTTCCCCACGCCGCTCGCCCTCGCAGCGCGCTTGCTTGCGCAGTCCCTGCCTTTGATGCTGTTGTTGTTCGTGGTGTTTCCACGGATCGCGCCCTTGTGGTCGCTGCCGCAAAGCAAGAGTGCGGCCCGCACCGGTCCTTCCGACACCATGGCGCCCGGTGATATCGCCCATCTCGGCGCTTCCAGTGCGCTGGCGTTCCGGGTCAGTTTCGCGGATCCGGTACCTGCCCAGCGCGAACTCTACTGGCGTGGGCTGGTGCTTTCGCAATTCGACGGCCGGGAGTGGAGCGTGCCTGGATTTGCCCGTATGGAGGCCGATCTCGCGCTGCGCGGTTTGCGCAAGGTCGCCGTCCGCGAGCCTGGCTTTCTGCCTGGCGGGAACAGCACCCGTTATTCGGTGATTCTCGAGCCCAGCAACCGCCAGTGGGCCTATGTGCTCGGCTATCCGCTCAGTTACGACGACACGCTTCGCATTGGCAGCGATTTCCGCCTTATCAGCACCTCGATGGTGACCCAGCGCAAAGGCTATCGCGTGAGCTCCGATCTCGCAGCGGTGCTCGAACCGCAGTTGCACCCCTTGCGCCGCGCGCTGGAGTTGCGGCTTCCCGACGGTTTCAATCCCAGAGCGGTCGCGATGGCCCGGGACTGGCGTGCGGCGGCAGAATCCGATGAGGTCTTCATCGAGCGCGTGCTGCAGTGGTTTCGTGACGAGGCTTTTTTTTACACGCTGAATCCGCCGCTACTCGGGCGTGACACCGTTGATGACTTCCTGTTCGGGGAGAGGCGCGGCTTCTGTGAACACTACGCGAGCGCCTTCACGGTCCTGTTGCGAGCCGCAGGGATACCCGCGCGCGTGGTGGTGGGCTATCAGGGCGGCGAGCGCAACCCCTACGAAAACTATCTGCTCGTGCATGAATTCGATGCGCATGCCTGGACCGAAGCGTGGATTGCAGGGCGTGGCTGGGTGCGTCTGGACGCCACCGCTGCGGTCGCGCCGGGGCGCGTGGAATCTGGCCTTGGCGAGGCGATCGGAGACGAGTTCCTGTCGGATTCGCCGCTGGCTTTCGAGCGCTACCGCGGCGTGCCCTTGATCGCGCTGATCCGCATGCGCTGGGATCTGGTCACCTACCAATGGGCGCGACTGGTGCTCGAGTACGACACCGAGCGCCAGGCGGCGTTTCTCACTCGGCTGCTGGGTGGCTTGAGCCCGGCAAGGCTCGTGGCGGCGATGCTCGCCGCGGGTGGGCTGGCGATGCTCCTGGTGGTGCTGAGTCTCTTCGGGGCACGCCCGCGGCGACAGCGGGAGCCTCACACAGCCGCGTATCTCCGGATGTGCGAGCGCCTCGCTGCCGCAGGCCTTCCGCGCGCCGTGGGGGAGGGGCCGCTTGCCTATGCGGCTCGCATCGCCTCGGCACGACCTGAGCTTGCACTGGTGGTGCAGGGCATCACTGACGATTTCGTCGCCCTCGGTTATGCTTCGGCCACGCAACCCGGCTTGCTTGCGCGTTTGCGCAGAGCAAGCCTGAGTTTTCGCGCCAGTGCCTGGCTATCGGGCAACTTTCCATCCGGGACTATCCGACTATGAGCGATCTCCTGCAGCGCCTACTCAGCACCCGGCCGTGGCTTCTCGCCGATGGCGCCACCGGCACCAACCTGTTTGCGATGGGCCTGCAGACCGGCGACCCGCCCGAGGCCTGGAACATCGACCATCCCGACCGGATCGCGGCCAATTACCGCAGCTTCATCGAAGCCGGTGCCGACATCATTCTCACCAACAGCTTCGGTGGTAACCGCTACCGACTGAAACTCCACGCTAACGAGGGACGGGTGGCGGAATTCAATGAGGCCGCAGCCCGCATCGCGCGCGAGGTGGTGCGCGAGAGCGGCCGCGAGGTGGTAGTAGCGGGCTCCATTGGCCCCACCGGCGAGATCTACGCTCCCATAGGGCCGTTGGAGATCGCGGATGCACGCGAGGCATTTCGCGAGCAAGCCGAGGCCTTGGTGCGCGGCGGGGCGGATGTGCTCTGGGTTGAGACCATCTCCTCGCACGAGGAAATGGAGGCGGCCGTCGAGGGCGCATCCGGGCTCGGGTGCCCGGTCGTCTGCACCATGAGCTTTGATACCAACGGCCGCACCATGATGGGGCTCGCCCCGGGCGACGTTGCCGCCACCGTGGCCGCACTGCCCCACCCGCCGCTAGGTTGCGGAAGCAACTGCGGCGTCGGGCCATCGGAGACCGTGTTAAGCGTGCTCAACATGGCGCGCGGTGCGACGCCGGATCAGGTGATCGTTGCCAAGGGAAACTGCGGCATCCCGCAGTGGGCCGGTGGCCACATCGTCTACGACGGCACGCCAGAATTGATGGCGGACTACGCGCGCTTTGCCTATGCCGCCGGTGCACGCATCATCGGCGGCTGCTGTGGCACCACACCCGAGCATCTCCGAGCCATGCGCGCGGCGCTGGAGGCCTGCACGGCGCCTCCTACAGCGCCCTCGCTGGACGATATCCTCGCCAGGCTCGGCGATGTGACCAACGGCGCCAAGGCGCAGTATGGCGGTGATCTCACAGTGGCCGGTGGCAGCGTCTCGGGTGGCGGCGCGCGCAGGCCTCGACGCGCCCGGTGAGGCGACGCTGCGCTGCCCTGAGGCTCCTGTTCATCGGCTGGATCTCGGGCGCATGTCTGCCTCGCCCATGAGCAGACTGCGCCGCGAACCTCCCAACTGGACTCGCCTGGATGGCTCCCGCACAGCCCCTGGCTTGCGCTCGCTGTGCCGCGCGTTCAGTCGAGCAGGAATTCCCCGCAGCGGCCGCGCATGCAATGGTTCGATGCGCTTGATGAGCCGTAGCCGCCGGCGTTCATCAGTGCGATCAGATCGCCTTCTGCCAGCGGTGAAAGCTCGACATCCTCGGCGAGAATGTCGATCGCCTCGTTGATGTTTCCGGTAACCGTGTGGCGGTGGTGCGTGCCCGCGCGCCGCGTTAAGGGCGCCACGATGAAAGGAGTCTGGTAGTAGGCCCAGAGGTTCTGCAGGTTGAGCCCTGCGTTCACGCCCGCGAACAGTACGCCGCCTTTCTCCTCGAGCGTGTTGAGCTCGCAGATGAGGGCGCCGGCGTCTTTCATCAGATAGTCGCCCGGTTCGAGATGCACCTCTAGGCCCCGTGGTTTCAGGTGACGGCCGATCAGCGCCGCCCAGGCATCGAGGTCCAGCGGCTCACGGTCTGCCGTGATCTGCGTACCCATGCCGCCGCCGATATCCACGGTGTCCAGATCCGGGCAGCAGTCCATGAACCAGGCGCTGTTTTGCAGCGCGGCGTCCAGCCTTGGCAGATCCTGCGTGAGGTAGCCATAGCCGAAGTGGAAGTGCAGTTGCGTGACCTTCATCCCGAAGGACGCCGCCACCGCGAGTGCTTCCTCGAAGCGGTCCTGGTAGACGCCGAACTTGCTCGGCTTTTCGCCGGCGTAGTGGACGCCCTCGTGGTAGCCCGCCCCGACCCGCGGATTGATGCGGATGCCGATGGCGCGTCCGGGGCTGCGTTCACCGAGGCGCCTTATGGTCGATAGGGCATCGCAATTCACATGCACACCGGGATGGCGCGCCAGCACATCGAGGTCGGCGTTGGACACGGCATGTCCGGTAAACGAGATGTCGCTCTCG
>CAJADV010000155.1 GCA_903938575.1 uncultured Gammaproteobacteria bacterium | reverse complement strand
CGATCGTCAACGAGGAAGGAACGGTCAACGTCCTGATGCTCGGTGTCGACAAGCCGGAGCCGGGCATCACCACGCTCAAACTCCAGTTTCTCGACCCCGAGCAGTTCCGCCATAAGCCTCCCGAGGCGGCCGCCGGTTGAGCCAGCCACTCAGGCGGGCGTGAACTGCGGCTCCGGTGGGCGCTCGATCATGACTTTCTGCGCGGGTGGCAGCACCGTCGCCACGCCTGACACCACGGCCTTGCCGTTCTGGTTGCGCGCGGTGGTCTGCAGCCGGAGCTGCTTTTTTGCCGGCAATTTCTCGATCACCTTGAGTTCGACCGTGATGGTGTCGCCGATCCGCACCGGACGGTCGAAGCGCAACTCTTGGCCCACGTAAATCACACCCGGTCCCGGCATCACGGTGGCTAGTGCCGCCGAGATGTGCCCGGCCGTCAGCATGCCGTGCGCGATGGGTCCCTTGAAGGGCGTGCTCGCTGCGAAGTCCTGATCGAGGTGCACGGGGTTCACGTCACCCGATGCCGCTGCGAACAACCGCACCGATTCCTCCGTGATCGTGCGGCTGTAATGTGCGGTATGGCCGATTTCGAGTTCCTCGAAGGTGAAACTTTCGAGTTGCGTCATGACGGGCTCCGGGGCTGTCGGGGTCGGCGGCAGATTGCCAGTGCCGAAGCATCTTGGGTAGAGTTCGGCGCGCCCGCACCTGTCACTGCGCGCCGGAGCCATGCATGAGTGTCCAGTCCCTTGTCGAGCAGGCGCGACGCCTTGCCGGCATTCCGCAGGAGATGGGGCCGGCCCGCTTCGACAGCATCAACGCGCTGCTTGCCGCCTCGGTGGCGCATTTCGGCACAGCACCCGCCCTGAGCAGCCTTGGGCACACTCTCGATTTCCGCGAGCTCGATTCTCTGTCTGCCGCCTTCGCGTCCTGGCTGCAGCACCACACGGATCTGCAGCCGGGCGACCGCATCGCCATCCAGTTGCCCAACCTCTTGCAGTACCCGGTGGTGTTCCTCGGCGCGCTGCGCGCGGGACTGGTGGTGGTGAACACCAATCCGCTCTACACCCCCCGCGAGATGGAGCATCAGTTCCGCGACTCCGGGGCCAAGGCGCTGGTGCTGCTCGCCAACATGGCCGCGGCCGCCCAGGATGTGATTGCGCGAACGGGCATCCGGCACGTGGTGGTCACCGAGCTTGCGGATCTGCATCCGCAACCGCGGCGACTGTTGATCAATCTTGCGGCGCGCTACCTGAAAAAGCTCGTGCCGCCGTGGCATATCCCGGGTGCGGTGGGCTTGCGGGCAGCGCTCGGGCTCGGTGCGCAGGCACCTCACCGCGAAACGCCGGCCGGTCCTGCTGATCTCGCGGTGCTGCAGTACACCGGTGGCACCACTGGCGTATCGAAGGGCGCGATGCTCTCGCACGGCAATGTGGTCGCCAATGTGCAGCAGGCCGCTGCGCTCTTCGGCACCTACGATTTTCGCGATGGTGAAGAACGCTTGCTGCTGCCGCTGCCGCTCTATCACATCTACGCGTTCAACGCCTGTCTGGGGATGGTCTCGCGCGGCTGCCACACCGTGCTCATCCCCAATCCGCGGGACCTCGGCAGCGTGGTCGATGCTTTCCGCCGCTATCGGCCCACCGGCTTTGCGGGCCTGAACACGCTGTTCGTCGCGCTCTGCAACGATGCGGGTTTCCGTGCGCTGGATTTCGGCGCACTTAAAGCAACGATGTCGGGCGGCATGGCGCTCACCATGGCCGCCGCGAAGCGCTGGCAGGAAGTCACCGGCGTCGAGATCGTCGAGGGGTACGGCATGACCGAGACCTCGCCCGTGATCTCGGTGAATCCCGTGAACGCCAACCGGCTGGGCACGATCGGCGTGGCGGTGCCCTCCACCGAGGTGCGCATCGTGGCCGACGACGGCCGTGATCTGGATGTCGGCGAGCCGGGAGAGCTCGTGGTGCGCGGCCCGCAGGTGATGCAGGGCTACTGGCAGCGCCCCGACGAGACCGCCCTGGTGCTCGACGCGGGCGGCTGGTTGCGCACGGGCGATATCGCCCTGGTCACGCCGGAGGGTTATCTCCGTATCGTCGACCGCAAGAAAGACATGATCCTGGTCTCCGGTTTCAACGTGTACCCCAACGAAATAGAAGACGTGGTCGCCGCGCATCCGGGTGTGCTCGAGTGCGCGGCCATCGGCGTACCCGATGAGCGCACGGGCGAGGCGGTGCGCGTTTTCGTGGTGCGCCGTGATCCGGGGCTCTCCGAGGAGG
>CAJADV010000154.1 GCA_903938575.1 uncultured Gammaproteobacteria bacterium | reverse complement strand
GTCCGGCAGCAGCCTCGCGGCACAGCTTGCCGTCCGCGCCACAGTTACCCAGACGGTGCCCTTTGCTGGCGGTGTAATTGAAGAGGTAGTAGGCCCCGCGGGGCCAGTGTCGATACAACAGGCACTGCCAGGTGTCGTAGGTGGCGGATCCGGGCGTCTGGCACAGCTCGACCTCGCCCAGCAGTTCCGAATGATCCGTGACGGCGGCGAAGTCGAGCGCCCGACGCAGCTGCTGGCTGCGCAGCGGCTGCCCCGACGCCGCATAAGGCTGTACGCCAATCTGCTCGCCACGGGCGAATCTGTACGCATCGGCCGGGCGCGCCCGAGTGTCCTGCGTTGCCGCGTCCAGCGACAGGGCCGTGTGCACGTGAAGGTCACCAACATAGAGGTTGCGAAGCTCGTTGCGGTCTTCGCAGCCTGTCTGCGCCAGATCGACGCCCCACCCCATGCCCGGGAGCGCCAGGAGCAGGGCACCCCAAAACGCGCCTGCGCGGCGCATCCGCTCAGGCCGACCCGGCCGCCTCGGCGGCGCGTTTGTACGGCATCCAGTGCACAAAACCGAACAGCAAGGTGAGCAGGACGCTGAGTACCAGCGGGCCCGGATAGGCACGCACCCAGCGGAAGCAGAGCAGCACCTCGGCCGTATGCGCCACCAGCAGCGCGAGCGTGCCGTACAGCAGGACGGCGGCCACGAACGGCGGAAAGCTGATCACGAACGAGGCGGCGGTAGCGGCGTAAAACGCCAGCACACCAATGCGGACAGCAAGGTCTTTCATGCGGGGTTCCTTGGCAGGGGTTGGCAGGGCCCCTATGTTGCGCAAACGGTCAGCCGATTGAAAGCCCGGGGTCGCTGGCGCTGCTACGTGCGCTCGCGCATCATCGCGCCGTTGGGTGGCACGCGGGGAATCATGGGCGAGCAGCTGAATCCGGCACAAACGCAGGAGATCCTCCATATCGAGGGTCTGACCCACGACGGGCGCGGGGTGGCGCGACACGCGGGCAAGACGGTGTTCGTCTCGGGCGCACTGCCGGGGGAAGACGTGGGCATCCGGCTGCTGCGCAGTCATCCGCGTCATGACGAGGCCGCCGTAACAACAATTGTGCAAGCCTCGCCGGAGCGCGTGTCTCCCCTGTGTCCACACTTCGGCGCCTGCGGCGGCTGCGCCCTGCAGCATCTGACACCGGCCGCACAACTGGCCGCGCACGCGAGACGCCTTGAGGAAACGCTGCGACGCATCGGCAAAAGCACCGCTCGTCGCTGGTTGCCGCCGGTGGAGTCTGCCCCGTGGGGCTACCGCTCGAGGGCAAGACTGGCTGTCCGACGCGAACCGACAAGCGGCGCAATCCTGGTGGGTTTCCGGCGGGAGGAGTCAGCGCACCTCGAGCCTCTGGAGCATTGCCCGGTCCTTGTACCCGCGCTCGCTCCGCTCCCAGCGGAACTGCGCTGCGGGCTGGAGAGACTCTCCGGACCGGCGATACCCCACGAGATCTGGCTCGCAGCGGGCGATGAGGGCATCGGCATCGGTTTCTGCTTTCGTCAGACAGTGGGCGAGGCCGAACGCGCGCAACTGCAGGCGCTGGGAGCGGCACTCGGCGCACAGATCGGTTTTGGCACACAGGCCTCGCGCGAGCCGCCGCGCTGGGAGTCGCCGCCACCGCAGCTGCACTACTCACCGGAAGAAGGCACGACACTCGCGTTCGCGCCCTGGGATTTCACCCAGGCGAATCGCGTCGTCAATCGGCATCTGCTGTCCTCGGTGCTCGAACTGTTGGCCCCCGGCCCCGAGGATCAGGTCCTCGACCTCTTCTGCGGCATCGGCAATTTCACCGTGCCCCTGGCGCGTCGCGCAGCAGCGGTGCTCGGCGTCGAGAGCAGCGCGCAACACCTGGATGTCGCGCGCGAAAATGCCCGGCGCAATGGCATCGGCAACTGCAGCTTCGAGCGCGCCGATCTCTTCAGCGTCGAGGGCGTTGCAGCCCTTCCCCGCAACCGGTACCGCCTCGCGGTGCTCGACCCGCCACGTGCGGGTGCGGCAGCGGTGTGCAAGCAGGCCCGGGCGCTGGGCCTGCGCGGTATCGCTTATGTCTCCTGCGATACCGCTACGCTCGCGCGCGATGCCGCCCTGTTGCGCGAGGGCGGCTTCAAGCTCCAGGGGGCTGGTGTGCTGGACATGTTTCCCCATACCGCACACGCGGAGTCCGTGGCACTGTTCACCCGCTGAGGGCATATGCCCGGGGGGCAAACCCCTGTGCTAGTCTCCCTCCGTGACTTGCTCAGGACCCCGCTGCATGTTCTTGCGCTCAGTACTGACAGATATGAGAAAACATGCCCTGCTCGTGGCAGGAACGGCGTGCTGGATAGCACTGCTGTACGGTCTTCGCTTCGGATATTTCGAGATTGAACCGGAGGCCGACCCCTGCTTCCTGGACCCGGGCGGTCTCGCGTGCGGCATCCGAGCGGCCTTGGGAATGAGCATTCACTGGCAGGTCTTCGGCCTTGCGTCGCTGGGAGCCGGCGTGCTCGGATTGGCACTCCACGGCAGGCTACGCCGGCTCGTTGCGACAGCCGCGCTGCTGGTATCAGCCGCCGCGCTGGTGCTCTACAACGCTCGCTATGGGACGCCTGGCGCGGTGATCGCGCTGCTGGCGCTGGCTGCAGATCCCGCGCGGGACTGAACGCCCTGCCGGAGCGCGCCGACTGCCAACATAGCGACCACCACCGACCAGGCGAGCGCCTGCAGATTCAGCAGAGTTTCCTGCCAGAGCAGCACCGGTATGCCGAGCAGCATGAGAAGCCCGAGCACCCTGCCCCGGGCGCGCCACGGTACGGAGTTGAAGCCAAGCTGCAGCAAGGCCAGCGCAGGCACCACGAATACCGCGACCGGAAAGTGCCTGTAACGGGCGTCAAACACCAGCCCCACCACCTCGACGGCAGCAAAGGCCAGCGACAACCCAAGCGCAGCCTCTTGCCAGCGCGCTGCTGGCCGGGAATCCCGCGCCCTCGACAGCGCGGCGGCGCAAGCCAGAGCAGCGAGCGCCTGGGCGATGAACCAAGCCGATTCGGCCAGATTGCGGCTGTACAGACTCATCAGATGCAGGTGCATGGTTACCGTATTGGCCGCTAATGCGAGCACCAGCGCCCCACCCAATCCGGACGGACGCAGCAGCGCGAACAAGACGAAAAAGAGCGCTGACGAGGCGGCCAGCAGGCCGCGCCATTGGGGAACATCTGACACCGGGCCTGCGAGGAGCCCCTTGTCCATCCTCGAGGCATCGAAGAGCCCCCAGTAACCCCCGACCGCACCTTCCTGCCCCCTCTTCCAGGGTTGATCAAAGGCTTCGATCAGGTTGTATTGCCAGCCCTTCTCGAGGGCATGCGCCACGAATCCGCGAATGAACCTCGCCTCGCTCACGCGCCCGGGCTGGGCACCTTCACGGCGCCGCCCCTCGGAGGGCCAGCCGGTCTCCCCGATCAATATGTCTTTGCCGGGGAATGCGCGAGCGATCTCATCGTGGGCATGCTGCACGGCATGTATCGCCGCATCGACGGGAGTGGGCTTGTTTTCCCAGTAGGGCAAAAGGTGGATCGTGACAAAGTCTGCCCCCTCGATGATCTGCGGATTCTGGATCCAGAAATCCCAGACATCGCCATAGCTGACGGGCTGGCGTACCTGCTCACGGACACGCTTCATGTATGTCAACAGCTGCCCCGCCGTGCGTTCCCGCCGCAAGAGCACCTCGTTTCCCACCAGCACGGTGCGCACGACATCCGGATAGTTCGCAGCCATCTCGATCACGAGCCGCAACTCGTTCTCGGTATCAACATCGTCCCGGCTCACCCATGCGCCGGCGATCACGCCGAGGCCGAACTCCCGTGCCACGCCTGGGATGAGCTGCATGCCCTTCATCGAGTAGATACGGATACACCCCATGCGGGTCGCGAGCAGGGCGAAATCCTCGCGAAGGCGCTCGCGCGTCACGCTGAAGCGAGCTGGCGTCTCGCCTTCTCGAAAGGGCGTGTACGAGGCGCACTGCAGGCGTTGCCCTGGAGCCAGCCCTCCCGGGACTTCCTGCGCACGCCCGAGGAAACCCCAGTACAGGGCGCCGACGGACAAGCCCACAGCCAGCGCAAACAGCAGGCGTCTCATCTCAGGCTACCACCTCGGCCGCAACTTCATCAGCGCGCGGCGCAGCCATCACGGCGAGCCCGGACATGATCACCGCTGCGAGGTAAGGCAGGGACTGCACCAGAAGCATGGCAAGCCAGGCATTCGCGTCGGAACTGTCCAGTCGATTCATCGTTACCATTCCGGCAGCCGCACCCCACAGCAGCAGCATCACGTACAGCTCCTCACGGGCTTCGGCAACCGCCTGCCAGGCGCCACCGTGGCTGCTCATTTTCGGTGTCCTGAAGAAGGGGATGGAGCGCGTCACCATACCGAACGCCACGGCCTTGCCAATGGTGTGCGACAGACCCAAGCCAGCGATCGCAGCACCGAAGGAAGTGCTGAACGGCACCCGCATGTGCCGGATGTACAGGTAGAGAATCTTGGCGACCTTTCCGGTGAACAACATCAAGGGAGGAAAGGCGAAGATCAAATCGGGGGGCATGGCTTGCGTCGGTGCCAGAAGGATTGCAGCGGTCCACACCAGGGCACCTGCAGTAAAAAACAGGTTGAGCCCATCTGCGCACCACGGTAGCCAGCCGGCGAGGAAGTGATAGCGCTGCCCGCGCGTTAACTGGCTGCCCTCCCCCAGGAAGAGCATGCGCGCGTGGCGACGCATGATCTGCATCGCCCCGAAAGCCCAGCGGAAGCGCTGCTTCTTGTAGTCGATGAAGCGATCCGGCATCACACCTCGGCCTACCGAATCGGGCACGTAGGCGGCAGAGAATCCCGCTGCAAACACACGCAGTCCGAGTTCGGCGTCCTCGGTAATGGTCCAGTCTCCCCAGCGCAGCTCGTCGAGCAGCGAGCGGCGGATCATGGTCATGGTGCCGTGCTGGATGATCGCGTCGCGATCATTGCGGGTGATCATGCCGATATGGAAAAAGCCCTTGTACTCCGCATAGCAGAGTCTCTTGAACAGCGACTCGCCCCCGTCGCGGTAATCCTGCGGCCCCTGTACAACGCCGATGCGCGGATCGGCGAAATGGGGCGCCAGCGCCAGCAACCAACCGGGCAGAACGATGTAGTCGGCATCGATGACCGCCACGACCTCCGCATCGCTCACCGTCCGCTCGAGCGCGTAGTTGAGCGCCCCGGCCTTGAAACCCGCCAGCGGCGCGACGTGAAAGAAGCGGAACCGTTCACCGAGTTCAGTGCAGTGCGCTTCAACGGGACGCCAGGTGGATTCCTCCGGCGTGTTGTTGTCGATCACCAGCACCTCGAAGTGCGGATAATCGAGACGCGCCAGGGCGTCAAGCGTCTTCTTGAGCATCTCCGGCGGCTCGTTGTAGCAGGGGACATGTATGGAGACCTTCGGCAGGAACGTGCCGTTGGCAGATGCCGCCTTGAATGATCGCCGCCGATCTGACCAGATCGTCTCGGCCATCTCGTGCGCTTCCACGAAAAGCACCGTGAACACACCGAGCGCCGAGAGCACCAGCACCACGCCGAGCACCCATTCGAGCACACCGAGGTATTGCCGCGAGTAGTCATAACCCACGAACACCAAAAATGACGCCATACCGAAGGCGATGACGGCGAGGAAGCTGCGACCCCGACGTCGTAACCCCGAACTGTCGATCAGCAGCAGCGCGAAGGCGAGCACCGAGAGCACAACCGAGACACCGGCTAGCGTCCGCCACTGGGGAATCGCCACAACCGGGCCGGTGAAAGGAAACTTGGGGCGGCGCTGCACGTCATAGACACCCCAGTAGGCGCCTACATCACCTTCGTCCCCGGTCTTCCAGGTCTGGTCGAAAGCCTCGATCACAAAGTACTCGTAACCGCCGCTGTTCAGCTTGTCGAGCATGGCGCGCAGATAGATGGCCTGCACCGCCGGCGTCGCGTCGGCCGCGCCCTGCGGGCGGCCGTGCGAGGGCCAGCCCACCTCTGCCAGCAGCAGACGCTTTTTAGGGTAGGCCTTGCGGAGTTCCCGCGCCCGATCAAGCGTGACCTTGACGGCCTTGTTCGCCGGGACCTTCTCCCAAAAAAGGAGCACGTGCGCGGCGATCACCTTCACGTGCGAGGCGATCTCAGGGTACTTCAGCCAGACGTGCCAGGGCTCTGCCGTGGTAACACGCACTTTCACTGCCGCACGGACCCGCTCGATGTAGTCGATCATCTGCTCGGGCGTCACATCGCCGCGGAACAGCGCCTCGTTACCCACGACGACGAGATCGATGTTGCGCACGCTGTTCACGATGCCGATCGCGCGTGCGATCTCGGCATCATTTGCAGCCATGTCCTTGTCGAGCCAGATCCCCAGCGTGACCGTGACCCCGTAGTCCTGTGCGATGCCCGGGATATCGCCTAGCGACCCTTTGACGGAGTAAGTACGCAGGCGATTGGTGTGCTCGGAGAGCATCTCGATATCCGCGCGTATCTGAGCCTCGGTGGGAAATATGGACCGGGTGGGATCCTGACCGTTACGGAAGGGCGAGAAGGAATAGCCCGAAACATGTTCAGGCCAGTCCGGGGCATCGACGGGCCGGTTGAACCAGGCCCATGCGCCCACACAGGCTGCGGCGATGCTCACGAAAATCGCGAGGTTGAGGAGCAAGGTGCGCTGCTGCATGCAAGAGATCCCGGAACTGCAACGGCCGCTGGGCTGCCGGAGAGTCCACGCCGAGATTCTAGCCAGCTTGCTCTCGGGCAGCCACCGCGATCACGAGAGTTGTGGAGCATTGGCTGCCACGCTAGGATGCGGCCGGAGTGGATTTGCAGTGGGGGGTGAGGGAGCGAATGAATACCATCATTGGACTGGTGATGGTGCTCGGTGCCTGCGCGCTTGGCTTCACCATGTCCGGCGGAGAGCTGATGGCGCTCTGGCAACCCAACGAGCTCATCATCATCGGCGGCGCCGCATTCGGCGCACTGATCATGTCCAATCCCATCCCGATCAGCATCGGCGTCCTGAAGGGTTTCGGGCAGCTTTTCGTGGCCTCCCCCTTCAAGAAAACGCTCTATCTCGAACTGCTCGCCCTGTTATACGAGATCTTCATCCCAAGCTCCCCGACCACCAGGCTCAGGCTGATGGGCTTGTCCTGGGTTGGCCCGTTCCCGAGCAGCCGCCCTGGCCCTTGCAGCATCGCCATGTTGAG
>CAJADV010000153.1 GCA_903938575.1 uncultured Gammaproteobacteria bacterium | reverse complement strand
GCACTTCCGGCTAGCAGAGTTGCAGACTGAGGTCGAAGCCTTGCGCGCGCTCACCTACGACGCCGTGGAGGGCTACATCAACGGCGAAGATGTGACGATGAAAGCCTCGATGGCAAAACTGAAAATCGGACGACTCTCGCGCGAACTCACCGACGCCTGCTTGCAGTACTGGGGCGGCATGGGATTCATGTGGGACAACCCCATTGCACGGGCCTACCGTGACACCAGGCTCGTGTCGATTGGCGGTGGTGCTGATGAGGTGATGCTCTCCATCATTTGCAAACTGATGGGGACGCTGCCCGGTAAAAAGAAAAAGGAATCGTCATGAGCGCCAGCCTGTTGGAACGCTACGGTCCCTGGGCCTTGGTGGGGGGCGCCTCCGACGGAATCGGCGAGGCCTTCGCGCGGGAACTCGCGGCCGCTGGCCTGAATCTCGTGCTGCTTGCACGTCGTGCTCCGCTGCTCAACGAACTGGCGGCAGATCTTAGGCAGACCCACGGCATAGCCACCCGCTGCATTGCCGTGGACCTAACGAGCGATGGCATGGCAGACCGGGTTCGACGCGAGACCGCGGACCTCGAGATCGGATTGCTGATCTACAACGCCGGCGCCACCCACGGCGCCGCGCATGTGCTCGACAAACCGCTCGAGGCTGCGCTCGGCCTGGTGGCACTGAACTGCCAGGGGCCGCTGTCGCTGGCGCACCACTTCGGCGGCGCGATGCGGGAGCGGGGCCGGGGCGGGATCATGCTGCTGTCTTCGCTGGCCGCGCTTTCAGGTGGCAGCTACACCGCGGTTTACAACGCCACGAAGTCCTTCGAACTGATTCTGGCCGAGGGCCTGTGGCACGAATTGAAGCCCGCGGGCGTCGATGCGATGTGCCTGATCGTCGGTGCCACGCGCACGCCGAGCATGCTGGGCAGCATGCCGTCCTTTGCTGACTATCCCGGTTTGATGATGCCGGCGCAGGTGGCCGCTGAGGGGCTCGCCTTCATGGGCAGGGGACCCGTGTGTGTCGCAGGGGCCCATAACCGGGATATCGCACGTCGCCTGCTGCCGAATCCGCGCGCTCCCCAGATCAACGCCCTTAGCGCTGCCAGCGCCGGGATATTCGGCAAGCCCGGGCAGGACGTGGCGGGCGAAGAGTTCTGACGACCGGTTCCGCATCGCCGGACTGACCAATAGCACCCATCAACACACTCCCGAGGAAACCCCGAATGGCAGCACCCCAAGGCCCCGGCTTCGACACCCTGTCGCTGCACGCCGGTGCCCAACCCGACCCCGCGACAGGCGCAAGGGCGACACCGATCTACCAGAGCGCGTCTTGTGTTTTCACCGATTCCGACCAGGCCGCCTCGCTGTTCAACCTCGAGCGCACGGGGCATGTGTACTCCCGGCTCAGCAACCCGACCAATGCCGTGCTTGAGGAGCGCATCGCCGCGCTCGAGGGCGGCGTTGCGGCCATTGCCACCGCCAGCGGGCAGGCGGCCCTTCATCTGGCGATCGTCACGCTGATGGGCGCGGGTTCCCATATCGTGGCATCGCGCTCGCTCTATGGTGGCTCGCACAACCTGCTTGGATACACGCTGCCACGCTTTGGGATCACGACGACTTTCGTGGATCCGCGCGATCCGGAGGCCTTCCGCGCCGCAATCCGACCCGAGACCCGCCTCGTTTTCGGCGAGACGCTCGGCAATCCCAATCTCGAGGTGCTCGACATCCCCGCGATCGCGGCGGTGGCGCATGAGGCCGGGATCCCGCTGCTGGTCGACGCCACCTTCACCACGCCCTGGCTGATGAAACCGCTGGAACTCGGTGCGGATCTGGTGATGCACTCGGCGACCAAGTTCCTGAGCGGTCACGGCATCGTGATCGGTGGCCTGCTGGTCGACGGCGGACGCTTCGACTGGGAGGCCTCAGGGAAATTCCCGACGCTGACCGAGCCCTACGTGGGTTTCCATGGTCTGGTGTTCAGCGAGGAGTTCGGTCCGGCGGCGTTCATTACCCGTGCCCGCAAGGAAGGCATGCGCGATTTCGGCGCCTGCATGGCACCGACCTCCGCGTTTCATGTGCTGCAGGGTATCGAGACGCTCGGACTGCGGATGGCGCGCCATGTCGAGAATACGCGCCGGGTGGTTGAGTTCCTCGCGGCTGAGGCGCTGGTGTCGGCGGTTCGCTACCCAGAGCTTGACGGGCATCCTGATCACGCGCTTGCTGCGCGCTTGCTTCCTCGCGGCTGCGGTGCCGTGTTCAGTTTCGACCTGCGGGGTGGGCGCAAGGCGGGGATTGCCTTCGTCGATGCGCTCACAATCTTCTCGCACCTTGCCAACGTCGGTGATGCGCGCTCGCTGGTGATCCACCCGGCGAGCACAACCCACCACCGGATGGATGCCGCAGCGCTTGCGGCATCCGGTATCGGCGAGGGCACCATCAGGCTGTCGATCGGCCTCGAGGATGCGGATGATCTTATCGAGGATCTGCGGACAGCTCTTCGCGCCGCGGCGAAGGCGGCGGGGGAGGGCGGCAAATGAAAGTGCAGGTGAATGGTCAGGACGCTTATTGCTACACGGGCGCGAGAGATCCCGATCCCGCAAAGCCCGCTATCGTGCTGCTGCACGGCGCGGGGATGGATCACACGGTCTGGACGCTGGTCTCGCGGCACTTCATCCGCCACGGTCGATGCGTGGTGGCACCCGATCTTCCGGGACACGGGCGTAGCGCGGGAACACCGCTCAGCTCCGTGCCAGCGATGGCAGACTGGGTTCTGCAGTTACTGGACGCACTCGGCCTTTCCCGCGTGGCTTTTTTCGGTCACAGCCTCGGCAGCCTGATCGCGCTTGATGCCGCGTCCCGCTACCCGGAGCGTGCTCGCGCGCTCGCGATGGTGGGAACGGCCGTGCCCATGCCCGTCTCCGAGGCACTGCTGGCCGCGGCCCGTGCCAATGATCACGCGGCTTTCGAGATGCTCACCCAATGGGGCTACAGCAAGCGCCATGTCTACGGCGGCAACTCAAACCCGGGCGCGTGGATGAGCGGGGCCACGTTGAGGCTGTTCGAGCGCTCGCGTCCGGGCGTGCTCTACGCCGATCTCTCGGCGTGCAATGCCTACACCGAGGGCCTCGAGCGTGCGGCGGCGGTGGCCTGCCCGAGCCTGCTCGTGCTCGGCGCCGAAGACCGTCTCACGCCCACGAAATCTGCTACGGCATTACGCGCGGCGCTCAGGACCAGCGAAACACATGTGCTTCCTGGCTCGGGACATACCGTGATGGTCGAAGCCCCGAACACCTTGCTTGATGCCTTGAGGGGCCTGGAAGGCATTCGCTGAATCTGTGGCTGAGCAGCGACACGCCTGGATCGGGGTGTCGCCGCGTTTGCCCGCAGTCACGCCAATTCGGTGAGAGAAACGACTCGCCCGACCGGCGTTGGTACGGCGCCGCGCGCGAGCAGGAAGCGCCAGTACACGAGTCCGGAGGCTCTTCCTTCGGTGTCGATCCAGCCGGGCACCCCGGGGTCACGGCCCGCAACCACCACACGGTAGCGCCCGTCGGGCAGGAAATGCATTTGCGCGCGGTTCAGCGAAATCTGCCGGCGCGTGTAGTCGAGAGTCTGCATGTACCGGTTCCACAGCATCACATTGGCAAAGCGGCAGTCAGGCAGTTCGCCCTCGATAACCAGCGCCTGCTCGTGCCCCAGCACAAACGGCGCCGCGCAGTAGTGCGCGTGCATGTTTCCGTAGCCCGACTCACTCTGCCATTGCCCGGGGGCCGTGAAGACGTTGGGGGTGGTCGAGAACCACGCCGGCCGCGGCCCCTTACCGGCGCCTCCGGCAATCGACATCTGCATCATCCCGCGCACAAAGCGCTCGACGGCGAGTATGCGCGCGGCAATGCCGGCGTCATCGGGCGCTGCAGCAAGTGGCGGCGGGGCGAGGGCTTCGATCGTCAGCGGCACCTGGAAGCCGGGCTGATTGACGATGCAATTCCGGCTCTCGAAGTAGTGCCGCGTGGTGATTTGGCCGGCGGATGCGGCGAGCGGCAGCCAGACGCCTGCGGGCGGTTTCTCCGGGCTCGCGATGATCTCAAAGCTGCCGTCGGGCCCGACGGCGAGCGCAGCGTCGTCGATCGCAGCGGTGGAAGCACTTGCCGTACCGCCTGCGGCGCTCCCGCCCTCAACGGTAAATGAGGTGAAGCTCGCACCTGCCAGATTGCCGCGGATCCGGTAGCTGCGGTCCGGGCGAACCGGTGCGAAGTAGTAGAGCGCGTCCGGGTTATCGCCCAGAAGCTTTCGCGTGGGGGTGGTGTAGGGGGTGAAAACAGGGCGTTCCGCATCAGCCTCCAGCCAGAAGTTGATCGCGGTATTCAGGAGGTGCAGCAGCAGGCGCTCGCCCTCGGCGATATCGTTGGCCGACTGGATTCGCCACGCAGGTGACAGATAATCCGCCTGCAGCGAATCCAAGGCCTTCAACAAACCGAGCATGGCGCTGCGGCTGGCAACGGGCGATGCAACATCGAGGCTGGCAGCCTGTGACACAGGGGCTGCAGCTGCCGCTCCCCCGATGGCCGAAGCGGCCAGAATAAAATCCCGTCTGTCCATGCTGCGCTCTCCGGCGATCAGGCTTGTACTGTAACGGCCCAGCGAAGCCCGCGGGAAGCACATAACTGCTCGGCACGCTAACATGCGCGTGACTATGAACGGAGCAGTTTGGATGGCGGCACCTGGTGGAGTACTCGATGTCCTGGTGGTGGGAGCAGGTTTTGCGGGCATCTGTGCCGGCAAGCGACTGCTTGATGCGGGAATCGATGAGTTCCTGATTGTCGAGAAGAGTGCTGGCATCGGTGGCACCTGGTGGGAGAACACCTATCCGGGAGCCGCCTGTGACGTGCCTTCGCACCTGTACTGCTTTTCCTTCGCGCCGAATCCTGAGTGGTCCCGCAAATACTCCCCGCGACCCGAAATCCAGGCTTATCTCGCGCGTTGCGTGGACCGTTTCGGATTACGCAAGTATCTGGCACACGACCGGGATTTGCGCCGGCTGGAATTCCTCGACGAGCGGGGCCTGTGGCGTGCGCACTTTGCGGACGGGCAGGTGATCGATGCGCGCCATGTGATCCTCGGCAGCGGGGGGCTCCATGAGCCCAAGCTCCCGGAGATCCCCGGCATCGAGAGCTTTAGCGGCAGGTGGATGCACTCCGCCCAGTGGCAGAAGGGCTTCAACCTGAACGGCCTTCGGGTTGCCATCGTGGGCAGCGCGGCCAGCGCCATCCAGATCCTGCCCGCGATAGCGCCCCGGGTCGCGAGCGCCACGCTGTTCCAGCGAACCCCGAACTACATACTGCCGCGTGAGGATCGCGCCTATTCAGCGCGCGAGAAGTGGCTGTTCCGCCATGTGCCGGGCTTGCTCCGGCTGTATCGCAGCTTCATTTTTCTGCGTATGGATTTGCTGCTCTACCCCATCACGCGCGAGGTCTCGGGGCTGCGCGGGCGTGCACGGCGAATGATGCTGCGGTTCATGCGCACGCAGGTGCGTGATCCCTCCCTGCACGCCAAGCTCACACCAGACTATGAGATGGGCTGCAAGCGGATCCTGATTTCCGACGATTTTTTCGCGAGCTTCAACCGATCCAATGTTGAACTCGTTACGACTGCCATCTCAGGCATCGAAGAATCGGGCGTGCGGACCAGGGACGGACGTCTGCATGAAGTTGACCTCATCGTCTACGCCACGGGCTTCGACCTCGAAGGACATATGCGCGATATCGACGTCAGAGGCCCCGGGGGACTGTCGCTGGCCGAGCAGTGGTCCGATATTCCTGCTGCCTATAACGGCTGTTGCGTGCCGGGCATGCCGAATCTCTATCTGGTGACCGGGCCCAACACAGGGGTGGGGACGACCTCAATCGTTTTCATGATCGAGCAGGAAGTGCGGTACATCCTGAAGTGCATCCGCCGCGCCGGACGGCGTCATCTTCTGAGCGTCCAGCCGGAAACCTTCAGCCGGTATAACGCGCTGCTTCAGCAGGCCCTGCAACACACAGTGTGGGCGAGCGGGTGTCACAGCTGGTACCGCCGTGAGGACGGGCGGATTTCTACGCTATACCCCTGGAGCGCCCGCAGGTTCTGGGCGCAGCTGCGCAGATTTCGTCGTTCTGATTTCGAGGTGAAGCAGCTTCCAGATCATATTAAGCAATAGCTTAAGGAATATTTCGGATGTCAATTCGATATACGGGAGGCGCAGTCTCGATGGCGCCTGATCGCACTGGAATCGCTGCGGCGCTCGAAGCAATCGGCGATGCCCTTGGCGCGGACATCCTGCTCCAGGACCCGGATTCACTGGCGCGTTACGGGGTCGACCGAAGCAGCGGCTGGCAGGCTTCGCCCTGCGCTGTTGCGCGGCCGCGCAGTACTGCAGAGGTTCAGACCATTGTCGCAATCGCGCGGCGGTATCGTCTGGCCGTAGTGCCCTCCGGTGGTCGGACGGGACTGTGCGGCGGAGCGGTGGCCCAGTCGGGGGAGTTGGTGCTCTCCCTCGAACGCATGAACCGCCTGCTCTCCATGGATGCGAGCGAGCGTTCGGTGACGGTGGAGGCGGGCATGATAACCGCCAATCTCCAAGCGCTTGCCAGTGCGCAAGGGTGGTTCTACCCGGTTGATTTCGCCTCATCGGGCTCCAGTCAGATCGGGGGGAATATCGCGACCAATGCCGGTGGCATCAGGGTTATCCGCTATGGAATGACGCGCAGTCAGATCACGGGGCTGGTGGTGGTCGACGGTCGGGGGGAAGTTCTTGAACTGAACCGTGGCCTGAAGAAGAACAACACCGGTCCGGACTTCCGGCATTTGTTCATCGGTTCCGAGGGCGTGCTCGGGGTGATCACTGAGGCCACCGTGCAGTTGCTTCCAGCGCCGGCCGCGAGTCGCGTCATGCTGTTTTCCTTGCCCGCGTTCGGTGGGATATTGAAGCTGCTGCGCGCTTTTTCAGATTCGATAGAAATCAATGCGTTCGAATTCTTTTCACATAATGCACTTGAGAAAGTATTGGCCCGTTTGGGGGGGGCGGCCCCGCTTGCCGCAGCACCTTTCTACGCCTTGCTGGAGTTTGAGTCGCGTCAGGAAGCCGATGAATCACGGGTGCTGGAGATCTTTGAGAAGGCTCTGGCGGCGGGAGATGTTTACGATGCCGTGCTAGCCGGATCAGATAGCCAGGCCCGCGCCTTGTGGCGACTGCGGGAGAGCATCTCGGAGACCCTATCCCCCTGGAAACCGTGGAAGAACGACATCAGCGTCCGGGTGTCCCGCATGGAGGCATTCATCGAGAAAGCCGGAGCATTGATCGATGAGGCCTGCGGAGGTCTCGAAACCGTCTGGTACGGGCATTTAGGGGACGGCAACATCCACCTGAACATCCTGAAGCCCGAGGAACTCGACCCGTCGCTGTTCAAGGAACGCTGCGCTGTTGCGGGCAGTGCGGTTGCGGGGCTGTTACAGGAGTTTGGTGGCAGCGTGTCAGCAGAGCACGGCATCGGGCTAATCAAGCGCGATTACCTTCGTTATACCCGCAGCGCTGCCGAGATCAGCGCGCTGCGCGGTCTCAAAGCCGTCTTCGATCCAGACGGGATAATGAACCCGGGCAAACTTTTGCCCCCAGAGGGCTAGCCCCCCTCAGGCAACCGCGTCTCAGCCCGGAGAGGAGGGCGTGGGGGCTAAGTGTGTCGCGATCCAGGCGTCACGGGCCTCGGCGCCTACGTGGCGCAGGTCCTTGCCTATCGCGGCGTAGAAGACATATTCGGCGATATTCTTGGCGTGATCGCCCATCCGCTCCAGAGAGCGCGCGGCCCAGACCAGCGCGAGACCGGCGCTGATCGTGCGTGCATCCTCCATCATGTAGGTGAGCAGCTGGCGGCTGACGGCCCTGCACTGGGCATCAACTTGCTTGTCCTCACCGCGGATCAGCAATGCGGTCTGGACATCCATGCGCGAGAACGCGTCCAGCGACCGGTCGAGTATAGCCAGCACCGACTCGCCAAGATGACGGATCTGAGAGCTCATCTCAGGGGGACTGTCGGCAGCTTCAATGGCGGTTTTTGCGAGCCGCTTGGCCAGATCACCCACGCGCTCGAGGTCGATGACAGCCTTGATCACGGCGAACACCAGACGCAGGTCGCCGGCCGCCGGCTGACGACGCACCAGTACCAGGCTGCACTCCTGATCGATGCTGACCTCCATGGCATTTACTTCGGGGTCGCGGGCTATCACCGCCGTGGCGAGTTCAGCATCGCCCGTTACCAGCGCTCGCACGGCATCCTGAACCTGGCTGGAGACGAGCTCGCCCATGCGCAGTACATGGGCATGGATATCCAGCAGTTCCCGGTTGTACTGGGTGGATATGTGATGGCCGATGCCCTGTGATTCCAGTGTCATGACAGCGCTCCGGATCAGCCGTATCGGCCGGTGATGTAGTCTTCTGTCTGTTTGGAGCGGGGATTGGTGAATACCGTGTTGGTATCGCTGAACTCGATCAGTTCCCCGAGATACATGAAGGCCGTGAAATCCGAGACCCGTGCCGCCTGCTGCATGTTGTGGGTCACGATGAGTATGGTGACCCGATCGCGCAGGCGATGGATCAGGTCCTCGATGTTTGCCGTGGCGTTGGGATCCAGCGCGCTGGTGGGCTCATCAAAGAGGAGCAGTTCCGGGCCGGTTGCCAGCGCGCGTGCTATGCAAAGCCGCTGCTGCTGGCCGCCCGAGAGATTGAACGCCATGGTGTCGAGGCGATTGTTCACTTCCTCCCACAGGGACGCGTCACGCAATGCCGTCTCTACCCGATCGGCGAGTTCGCTGCGGTTGTTCTGACCGCGCACCCTGAGCCCATAGGCGACGTTTTCGAAAATGGATTTCGGGAAGGGGTTTGGCTTCTGGAACACCATCCCGATGCGCATCCGCACCTCGATGGGATCGACGCTCCGACGCAATATGTTGACGTTGTCGGGCTGAAACAGGATCTCGCCGTCATAACGGGTGTGATCCGTGAGGTCGTGCATGCGGTTGAAGCAGCGCAGGAACGTGGACTTGCCGCAACCCGATGGGCCGATGAGTGCCGTCACGCGGCTGTCATACACGGGCATGGATACGGATTTGAGCGCCTGAACAGCGCCATAAAAAAAGCTGAGGCTGCGGGCCTCGGCCTTCACCGGTAGTTCCGCGCCTGCAAATGCCTGCACCGGACCGGGCGTGACCTGATCTACCATTTGATGCGTTTCCTGAAGCGGATGCGCAGCCATATCGCCACGCCGTTCATGATCAGTGTCATGGCAACCAGCACGATGCCGGCCGCCGCAGCGTTCACCTGAAACGCTGCCTGCGGGCGCGACAGCCAGTTGAACATCTGAATCGGCATCACCGTGAACGGCGACTCGAGCCATTCGAAACTGAGAAAGGGAAACTCAGGTGTAATAGGCGATGACGGGAGGAATGCGATGAACGTGAGCGCGCCTATGGTGATGATTGGTGCCG
>CAJADV010000152.1 GCA_903938575.1 uncultured Gammaproteobacteria bacterium | reverse complement strand
TGCGTCGGAATCCCGATCCACACCATGAGCAAAGCAAAAATCCGACGCCTGAAACGGCACAAACGCAGGCGGCGCTGGCCGCGTTCAGACGCAGAGAGCGAAAGGTGGGTTGGCGCAGGGCGAACGGCCCGTGTCACTGAAATGATCACGAGCGGCACGGCCTGCGGCCTTGGCTCCCGTCCGGTCTGCTTTGGTTTCGACTTTTCCGGGCTGCAGCACGCGCTACGACGAAGAACAACCGCCTTCAAGGGCCGCCACCTTCCTCCAGCGCCTGCTTACGCTTGGTGTGGCGCGTGGGCGCCGCCGCCAGCGGATCCTCCGGCCATGGGTGCCGCGGGTAACGTCCGCGCATTTCCTTGCGTACCTCGGCGTAGGCATTGCGCCAGAAGGCCGCCAGATCCTGCGTCACCTGCAGGGGGCGGCGGGCAGGAGAGAGCAGGTGAATCAGCAGCGGCACGCGCCCTCCGGCAATGCGCGGCGTCTCGGCGCAGCCGAACATCTCCTGCAGCTTCACCGCGAGCACCGGCGGGTTCTGCATGTAGTCGATCTCCACCGCGGAACCCGATGGCACCTCGATGCGCTCCGGGGCAAGGCGTTCGAGTTCGCGCGGCAGCGGCCAGGGCAGCAGTGCTGCCAGCGCCCCGGCCAGCTCGATGCGCTGCAGATCCGCCTGCGTGCTCACTCGCTCGAGAAGTGGGCTCAGCCATTCGGGCAGAGTCGATAGCAGTCGCGCGTCGGACAGATCGGGCCAGGTGCCCGGGTCCAGCGCGTGGAGCAGCATCACGCGCGCCCGCCACTGCGCGAGCGCCGGGGTCCAGGGCAGGGCTTGCAAGCCCGTGCGCGCGAGCCAGGCGCAGATTGCCTCGGCGCGGCGTTCAGGTGTGATGTCGCGCAGGGGTTCCCGTCCCAGCACCAGTGCGCCGACGCGACGCCTGCGCTCGGCCACGAAACGCCCCTCGGTCTGCGACCAGTCGGCGCTGTCCTCGGCGCGCACGAGGAAGGCGAGTTCCTGCGTGAACACAGAGGCGTCGAGTTCTGCCGCCAGAAAGATCCGCTCGCTGCTGTCGCCGCTGCGCGAGCCGAGCTCGGCGGCCACCAGCCACTCGCGCGTGGCGAGCGGATCGCTCTCGTCGATTCGGGCACTGCGGCCATTGGCCAGCTGGTAGATCCCGTGGGCGCCAGCGCGTCGCCGTGCGATACGGTCGGGGTAGGCGAGCGCCAGCAACCTGCCCGCGAGCCGGGAGAGATCCTCTGTTGCCGGCTGCCCGGATCTGGACGTCGGCGCCGCGAGGTCGCGGCGGTACAGCGATGCCTGTCGGCGCGCCCGCTGTACCCATCCACGGTGCGACGCCGGGCCGTCGCCACGTCCGAGCAGCATCTCCAGCAAGGGCGCGAGGTCGGCGCCACCGCGCCCGCCGGGCGCACGCTCGGCGAGCAGGGCTGCGAGCGCGCAGGCCGCATCGATTTCTGCGTTGCCTGCGGCGCCGAGCAGCATCCGCGCGAGACGCGGGTGCATCGGCATCGCCGCCATGCGCTCGCCCAGTGCACTGAGCGCACGACGCCCGCCCGGTCCCGTCGCGAGGGCTCCGGACTCCTCGAGCAGCGCGAGAGCTTCGCTCCAGGCGCCTGCGGGTGGGGCATCCAGCCAGTCGAGCTCTGCGGGATCCGCCACGCCCCAGGCGAGCAGCGCGAGCGCGAGCGGCGCGAGGTCTGCCTGGCGGATCTCGGGGCTGCGTGCAGCGGCCAGCGAGCGGTGCTCGGTCTCGGTCCACAAGCGGTGGCAGCTGCCCTCCCGAAGCCTGCCGGCGCGACCGGCACGCTGCTCGGCCGAGGCGCGCGAGATGCGCCGCGTTCGCAGCCGTGTGAGGCCCGTGGCGGGATCGTAGTGCGGCTCCCGCGCGAGGCCCGCATCCACCACGGTGGCCACGCCTTCTATGGTAAGGCTCGTCTCGGCGATGTTCGTGGCAAGCACGATCCGGCGCGTGCACTGCGCTGCCGGGGCCATCACCCGCTGCTGCTCCGCGAGCGCGAGTTGGCCGTGCAACGGCAGCACCACCGTGCCTGCCGGTGGCGTGAGCAGCGCAATCATGCGTTCTATCTCGCCCTGACCCGGCAGGAAGACCAGGATGTCGCCGGTGTGTTCGGGCGGCTCGGCGAGCAGGCGTCGCAAGATGGCCGTCAGCGCGGGGAGTAACTCGTCGCGCCCCGGTGTGGTGGCGGCGTAATGCACGCTGACGGGGAAAGAGCGCCCTTGTGCGCGCAGCACGGGCGCGTCGCCCAGCACCTTCGCCACTGCCTCGCCGTCCAGCGTGGCCGACATCACCAGCAGGCGCAGCGGATCCTCGGCGGTGCGAAACAGCGCGCGGCCTGCCAACGCCAGCGCAAGCCCCAGATCGGCATCGAGGCTGCGTTCATGGAATTCATCGAAGATCAGCAGGCCAATGCCGGCGAGCGAGGGGTCATCCTGCAGCATGCGGTTCAGGATGCCCTCGGTGATCACCTCGATCCGCGTGTTGGCGGAGACGCGTGCCTCGAGCCGGACGCGGTAGCCCACCGTCGCGCCGGCTTGCTCCCCGAGCAGTGAGGCCATGCGTTCGGCGGCAGCGCGAGCGGCCATGCGCCGGGGCTCCAGCATCAGGATGCGCTGGCCGGCAAGCCAAGGCTCATGCAGGAGCGACAGCGGCACCAGCGTGGTCTTGCCCGCGCCCGGTGGCGCTTCCAGCACCAGTTCGGGTCGCGTTCCCAGACTGTGGCCGATGGCCTCGAGCAGCGGACTGATCGGCAGGGTGGGCAGGGTAGTGCGGGGGCCGGGTGTCACGGGGTCTTTCGGGCGCTGTGTACGGAGCGGCGAGGGTAGCCCCGCGGTACACGCGCGGGCCAGTGCCGGATTAACGAATCGCCATTCCCGGGCACGGCGCCGAACCTATACTGGCGGCTCAACTTGCAGGGAGACGGGCATATGGGCGCACTTCGTTTCAATCACATGGAACTCACGATGCCGCGCGGCAGCCTCACGGCCGAGCGCGCGAACCTCACGGGTTTTTACAAGGACGTGTTCGATTTCGATGCCATCGATGTGCCGCTCTTCGACCAGACCGGGATGCTGTTCATGACCGATCCTGCGGTGAGCCAGTTCATCCTGCTGATGGAGCAGGACGAACCGCTGCGTTCTCCCGGCTACGATCACCTGGGTTTCCTGCTGGAGACGCGGGCGGACGTCGATCAGAAACTCGCGCTCTGCAAGGCCTGGCAGGCACG